>CABRFW010000052.1 GCA_902470265.1 uncultured Collinsella sp. | reverse complement strand
CGCCCACAAACAGCAGGATCGCGGCGACGATGGTGTTGGAGCCGCCGCGGCAGGCAGCCGTAAAGAAGCCGCCGATCTCAAAAACCTGCGGGCAGAAGGTGTTGAGCAAAAGACCGACGATCATCGGATAGATCATGATGTCGCCCGGGATGCGCGGTACCTTGAATTTCTTTTGCTCGCTGGCGGTCGCTTCCTGTGCCATGAAACCCCCATTTCCGCTGACGGGGTACAAAAGCCCACGTCACGCTTTGCTACAGTAAAGTTTGACCATGGTACCAGAAGAAATAGACCAGCTCGGTGAAAAATTCGACAAGTTGGGATGGAACGAGATTCGGCGCCCGCGACGCCACCCCTATATAAGGCTCAAGACGATATAGAGTACGATGCCCGAGACGCAGCACCACAGCATCGATTTTGTCTTGACCGCCACGACCACGACGCCGGCGGCCGCAATCCAGGGGACCAAGGCAGGCCAGAGTCCCGCGTCGAACGCGCCGGGGCTCACCAAGTCGTTGGCGACCAGCGCGGCAAAGGCAGCGGGCGGGATATAGCCCAGGGCCTCGGTAATGCGGGGCGACAGGGTCCGCCCGCGCAAGGCGAACGCCGGCGCGATGCGAAAGAACGCGATAGCAGCCCACGACGACAGCCACAGAACCAAGAACTCGTTAGCGGGCATCGCGGGCACCTCTTCCGTCAAATACAGCATCGCACGCCAGCGCAATGGCAATGCCGACCACGACGCTTGCCGGCACGGCAATATTCGCGAGGCCCAAGAACTTGCATACGGCGACGGACACCGCGCCCGAAACCGCCGCGACAACGTTGCCGCGCGACAGCCGCTGCGAAAAGAGCAGGCAGATAAAGAGCGAGGTGCAGACAAAGGCTGCAATGGCGGTGGGAACATCGACAACGGCGCCGACGATGGCGCCCATCGTACACGAAACGCCCCATGTTGCGATGAGGATTACGTTGAGCACAAAGGACTCGCGCGGGCCCCAATCCTCCCCTTCAACCAACTTGGCAAGCGAGATGCCATATGCCTCCTCGGTAAGTGTCGCGGCAACAGCCAGCGTCTGACGCTTCGAGGCACCCCTCAGATGCGGTGCGATCGATGCCGAGTAAAGCGCAAAGCGCGAGGAGATTGCGGCGACGCTCGCGACGATCGATGCTGCAGGCACACCCGCCAGCCACAGGTTGCAGATCATAAACTGCCCGCTGCCCGTCACAAACGTGCTGCTCAGAGCAAAGACCATCCAGGGCTCCATTCCCGTCTGCCCCATGATCATTCCGCACGGCGCGCCTATTGCAACATAGGTAAGCATCACTGGCCAGACGGTTCTAACGATTTTGAGCACCATACGTTTCTCATCCTGACAAGGTCTCCGAGCCGCATGTAGCGACACGGCAGAATCATCATCCGGCAGCAACCGAGTTCACCTACAATTGCCACCGGATCGAAAGACACAACTTTTTAGGAAGTCATTATGACAGCTATCGATCGAGACCGGGCGCGCGCGGCCTTCAAAAGCTACACCGATGCCTACGACGCCACCAACCCACGCATCGCGCTCAAAATCGAGCATACGTACCACGTGGCCGAGGCATGCGATGCCGTAGCGCGCGAGCAGGGCTGGTCGTCAGAAGATATTGACCTGGCATGGCTTTGCGGCCTGCTACACGATATGGGCCGCTTTGAGCAGCTGCGACGCTGGGACACCTTTAAGGACGCCGAGAGCATGAGCCATGCGGCGCTGGGCATCGAGGTCCTCTTTGGCGAGAATCCCGCCGATGCACCCGCCGTAACGAGCATCCGCGACTTTATCGATGACCCGGCAGAAGATGAGCTCATCCGAGCGAGCATTGCCTATCACAGCGATTTCCGTCTACCCGCGCAGCTCGACGAGCGCACGCGGAGCTTCTGCGATATCGTGCGCGATGGCGACAAGATCGACATTATGCGCACCATCGCCGACAGCACTGTCGACACTATCCTCAAGGTGGACGAGAAGACGTTTCTCGGCAGCCGTTTCTCGTCGCCGACACTTGCCGCCTTTGACGAGCACCGCTGCGTCGCACGCGATGAGCGCGATGAGCCCGCCGACTTCTTGGTGGGGCTTATCTGCTTTATGTTTGAGCTCGTCTATCCAGCAAGCCGCGCGCTGGCGCGCGAACAGGGCGATATCCACCGCCTGCTCGACGCGCCCTTTGGCATTACGCGGCCCTTTACCGACCCCGCCACGCAGGCAACTTGGAGCCGCCTAAAGGACGAGATGCGCGACTGGCTGGCTCGTGCCTAGCGCTCAAGCAGGGCCAGCAGTTCCTCAACGACCTCGACGGCGTCGCCGACAACCTTGAACTGGGCGGCGCCAAAGATGGGAGCATCCGGGTCCTCGTTGATGGCGATAATGCACTCCGCCCCGCCGATGCCGGCGAGATGCTGGATAGCGCCCGAGACACCGATGCTCACGAGGAGCTTCGGCGAGACCGATACGCCCGTCTGACCGATCTGATGGCGATACTCCAGCCAGCCGGCCTCCACCACGGGTCGCGTGCAGCCGAGCTCGGCGCCCAGGGCGTCGGCGAGCCTGCGCATCAGGGGCAGGTTCTTCTTGGAGCCAATGCCGCGACCCACCACGACCAAGCGCTCGGCATCGGCAATCGAAGCCTGCTGCCCCCACTCCTCGGCGGGAATCGAGATCTCGACACGAGCCTTAGCATCATCCGCAAGCGATATCTGGGTGATCGTGCCAGAGCGGCCGTAGTCGAAGTCGGGAGCCTTAAAGATACCGGGGCGCACCGTTGCCATCTGCGGACGGTGGTTGGGGCAAATGATGGTGGCCATCAGGTTGCCGCCAAACGCCGGACGCGTCTGTTGCAGCAGTCCCGTCTCTGTATCCATCGAAAGTACGGTGCAGTCAGCCGTAAGGCCCGTCTGCAAACGCACGGCAACGCCGGGTGCCAGTTCGCGACCAAAAGCGGTCGCACCGTATAGGATGGCCTCGGGTTTGCGTTCGGCTACCAAATCGCAGATCAAGCGGGCGTAGACCTCCGCATCGTTTTGGCGCAGGCGCTCGTCGCGACAGGCCAGGACTTCGTCGGCGCCCGCGCAAACCAGATGCTCCAGGTCCCCGAGCGAGCCCTCGGGGCTCATGCCGACCAGTGCCACCAGACGGCAGCCGCGAGCATCGGCAAGCTCGCGCCCCTTGCCCATAAGCTCATAGGCAACGGGAGTCACCGTATCGTGCTCGTCGGTCTGCACGAAGACCCAAATGTCTCGATATGCATCAAGGTCCACCGCACCAGCGGCCTCGTCACACTCGATCGAGATAGCGTTGACAGGGCAGGCGTCGACGCACCCACCGCATAGGATACAGCCGTCGGTTACGCGGGCGCATCGGTTGGGACGCTCGCCCTCCACCACAATGCCGCCCGAGGCGCAGGCGCGAACGCAGCGACCGCAGCCGATACAGGCTTCGCTATCGATAATCAGTCCGCTCATCTATGCCATCCCCTCGATAATCTTGGCAAGCTTTGCCGCCTGCTCGGACGCCGTCCCCTCAACGGCCTCGCACGTTTGGTCACGGTCGGGCACAAACGAGCGCACGACCTGTGTCGGCGACCCGGCAAGACCGCAACGCGCGGGGTCGGCGTTCACGTCGGCGGCACTGACCACGCGCACGTCCGCCTCCTCCGCCGCGCGGATACCGGCAATACTCGGCATACGCAACTGGCCAATCTCCTTGGCAGTCGTCATCGCGCACGGCATCTCAAGGTACACCGTCTCCTCGCCGGCATCGCATCCGTGAACGAGCGCCAGCGAGCCACAGGTCGTAAAGCCCGCGCTCTGCACGCAGCTCACGTCGGTCACGCAGGGAATATCAAAGGCACCGGCAAGCTCGGGACCAATCTGGGCCGTATCGCCATCCACCGCCATCTTGCCGCAGATGAGCAGGTCGAAGTCCTCGTCGAGCGCCTCGATGCCGCACTTGAGGGCATAGGTGGTTGCCAGGGTATCGGCACCTGCAAAGGCGCGATCGGTCAGCAGCAGCGCGTCGTCGGCGCCTCGGGCGATGCAGTCGCGCAGCAGCGACTCGGTCGCGGGGATGCCCATCGACACCACCGTCACGCGCACATCCATGCCAAAGCCGATAAAGTCGTCCTTCAGCGCCAGCGCGCATTCCAAAGCGCTCGCGTCAAAGGGATTAATGACCGCCTGTTTGCCATCGCGCACGATGGTATTGGTCTTGGGGTCCATCTTGACCTCGGTGCTTCCCGGCACGGCCTTGACGCACACCACCATATGGAAATCGCTCATCTTCACGCGCCCCCTTTCTGGACGAGCTCATCCAAGAGCTTCTCCGAAAACAGGTTACCGCGGCCCAGCTGCCCGGCAGGATCGAGCTGGAGCTTAAGCCGTGCCGACTCGACCATGGCCTCGTGACCGTACATCGTCTCCAAGAAGCCCGCCTTGATCTTGCCGACACCGTGTTCGGCGGAGACGGCGCCGCCCATGACCGTGACCTCGGAAGCCCACCGGGCAAAGAGTTCTCCGCCGCGGCGGTATTCCTGCGCATCGCGCGGCAGAATGTTCACATGCAGATGGTTGTTACCGATGTGCCCCCAGGCGGCAGATTCAAGCCCACTTTCGGCCAACGTGCGGCGATAAAGGGCGATGACATCGGCCAAGCGTGCATTGGGCACCGACATGTCCGAGCCCAGTTTGGTGATGGCGGGATCCGTGCGGCGACGCTCGTCGATGAGCATGTTGACGCTCTCGGGCACCGCATGGCGGAAGAACCGCTGGCATTCGCGATCGACCTCGGTGCGCGCAACCCAGGTCGCGTCGTCGCGGCCACCCGCAAGCTCCAGTACCCACCCCAAGTGATACAGCTCCTCAGTCGCCTGAACTTCGTCGTCGCAGTCGAGCTCCACGTAGACACAGACCTTGGCCTCTTTGTCGAGCGCCGGCAGCGAGGCAAACGCCGTCGACTGCTCGCGCTGGCGACGTAGAATATCCAGGGCGCCAGCGTCGAAGTACTCGATGGCAGCCGCATGGGACAGGACGGGACGCACGGAATCGGTGAAGGACACGGCCTTGTCTTCGCTGTCAAAGAAACAGCTCACGCCCCAAACGACCGCAGGCGCCGCCTGCAGGGCAATCTCGAGCTCGGTGATG
Organism: uncultured Collinsella sp.; assembly: GCA_902470265.1. Taxonomy (GTDB): domain Bacteria; phylum Actinomycetota; class Coriobacteriia; order Coriobacteriales; family Coriobacteriaceae; genus Collinsella. The sequence continues at coordinate 3,831 of CABRFW010000052.1, read as the reverse complement.
ACGCCGATTGTGCCACACGCACCGATAAACAATTCGATGGCATCCATATCGTCAGCAACGAAATAGCCCGAAGCATTTTTGGTCTTGGGCATGGTGTAGTCGGGAAGGTCAAGCTCGAGTGCACGGCCCACTGCCGTCACGAGCGACAGGCGGCGGCCCTGGGCAAAAGCCTCGCCGCGCTGAAGCTCAAGCAAATCGCCATCAGCCAGCGCGACGTGGAGTCCCGTGATATGTGGGCGCATGGGGCCGTAGGCGTAGCTGCGGGCACCGGAGGCGTTACATGCCGCCATGCCGCCCAGACAGGCAGACGCCTCGGTGGGATCGGTGGGAAAGAACTGCTCGGGGGCCTCTTGAAACTCATCGTAGGCCTTAAGCGATGCCTGGTCCCAACCAGCGGTCGGCAGCACCTTCTTGCTCAGCTGCTTGCGCAGCTCCGAGAGCACAACGCCCGGCTCCACGCGCAGCAGAAATTGGCCTTGTTCATCGCGGCGAAGGCCCAAGTAGCGATTCATACGGGAAGTATTGAGGATATGCCCGCCGTGGGGCACGGCACCGGCGGCAAGGCCGGTTCGGGCGCCCTGAACCGTTACCGGGACACGCTCGGCATGGAGCTTTTCCAAAATGGCACGGACCTCGTTTTCCGTTGTCGGAAACGAGATGCTCGATGCTTCGCCCGATGCGCGAGATTCATCGCGGCCATACTCTTCGAACTCGTCGGTGAAGGGTTTGATGGTTACAGACACGCGAACTCCCCCTTTAGCTAACTACAGTGTTTGCAGGGAGATGTTACCGCATCGTTTCGTCGACGTGTTCGAGACCGTCTCCATAATTGGCGATTTTTACGTTCGTGCAATTCGGCGAGCGGCTTGATTTCCTCGGCAGACGATGCTTTTGACACATATGGCCCCGCCGTCGCCGACCGCGCGATTGTCGCTCGAAAAAAGTTGGAGTATTTTTTGCCGCCTTTTACCTGCGGAGACGCCAATCCGTCAAGCATTTGGTCAGCAATTGGTCAAGTAACGGCTGATACGGTCGGCATCGACAGCCAAAACCGACAGAAGTTTTGGCCCCAGAAGCAGGGAGGTTCCCATGGCATATTACTGGCCCCAGTACGGCATCGCCATCGAAGTCGACGACGATCCCCATCTCCTGCCTTTCGACGAAGAGGCATTCCCCGATACGACGGTCTACCACGTTACCACCGATGTGATCTGCGACCCCGAGTCGTTCTCGGCGCTCGCCCACCGCATCGCGCATATCCACGACATCGAGCTCCCTCCCGACTTCGACGAGCTTGTCTACTCACGCCGCCTGATGCTTCACATGCTCTTTGGAGCGAACCCGTCCACCTTTGCGCGCATCTATACCGCCAAGGATGCCGCATGAGCGCGAAGAAGCCACCCCACTTTGCAGGCCTGGGTCGTCGCAAGAAGCTCATCGTTGCCTGCTTGGCCATCGTCTGTGCCCTTGTCGCCGTAGGACTATACGCTTGGCAGTCGCAGCCCGTACCCGAGGCGGGCGCTTCGGTTACGACGGCCGAGGGCAAAACGCGTCAGGAAATCCAAGATGAGCTCGACGCCATAGTCCGCGACAACATGATGACGATTTCGGTCGCACCGGTCGCTCAGCTGCAGGAGGACGGCAAGCTGCGCGTCAACGTGCAAAACGTCCAAGACAATAAATTTCCCCAGCGATTCCGCGTCATCCAAAACGACGAGACCATGTACGAATCCGGTGTGGTCGAGACCGGCAAGACAATCGAAACGTGCCCCGCCGGCGACATCAAAGAAGGCGAGGCGTACATCGAGATCCAGGCACTCGATGCCAAGACCCTCGACAGCCACGGCAATCCGACACGTGTCAAGGTGCGGGTTGAGCAAGCCGAGAACTAGCTTTTCCGGCCGACGCGGCACCGCACGCAATTCACCAGCATTCGTCCAATCATCGCGGGGACGGCCCGCGGCGAATAGAAAGGAACGACCATGGACATCACCAGGAACATGAACGGAGTCAGAGCGCTCGTCGTGGGCACAGGGCTCGCGCTCGCGCTCGCAATGGGCGCCGCCCCGACGCCAGCTATGGCGGCCGGGCGCGTTGGAACCACGAAAGTAATGGTCAGGACCGAGATCGACAACGTTGAGTTCAAAGTTCCGACGGTTATTCCCTTCGTCGCCAAGGCCGACGGCACGCTTCAGGGCCCCTCAGAAGACGCGACCACCATCGACAATCATTCGGCCTACGGCATCCATGTCACCAACATGAAGATCGACGCCATGAACACCTGGACCATTGCTGCCGACGCCAAGGCCGGAACCGCGCAGAACTCCATCGACTTTAAGGTCGGCCCCGACGGCGCGCTCCAGAACGCCAGCGCCGCAATGCAGGGAACGGGCCTCGATCTTTCCAAGAATGCAGCCTTCGACATGGGCTACCAGGGCATTGCCGGTGGCACGGACAAAATTAAGCTCAAGACAAGCGGAAACGTCGCCCGCGTCACGCGCGACATCTTCCGCGTAACCGGCGAAGGCGATCAGGTTGCAACGATCACCTGGACGGTCGAGCCCGGTGCGCACACGGCATAAGGCCGTCGCCCTGGCCGCCGCCGTCAGCATCCTAGCGTTTGGGCCAGCCATGGCCTTTGCCCAGCAAGAACAGGCGCAGGCCGCCACGCAAGTGACGGTCGACCTCTCGGAGCTCGACCGCAGCGACCGCGAGGAACCGTTGGCGCAGACAGGCGACAAACGATGGCTCTTGGCAGCAGGCGCCGCAGCAGCAGGCGCGGGAACCGCCGGCCTCGGTCTGCACATCAAACACAGCCAGAAACAAAACATGAACAGGCCGCACTAAATTAGCTAAGGAGACCCCATGGCATCGAAGAACCTTTTGCCCGTCGTCGCACTCTGCGGCGCGCTCGCAACCGGAACGCCTGTCGCCGCTTGGGCGACTCCCGTCATGGCAGACTCCTTACCAGCGGCCCTAAGCTCCGCACCAAATCCGTCGAGCGCCATTGCGTGCAAGCGTTTTTCGATCGCACAGGCCGCAATCTCAACCTCGGGATACCTTCGTCGTAATACGGACGGCTCGATAGTCGTGGATATCAATCGTTCGAACAAGGCAAACGGCTCCCAGGCGGGGTGCGCCGTCTGCACGTGGCGCTCGGTTGTGCTCGATGCAGATGGCGATCCATGCAATTTAGAGCTGCGCATCGACATCGCTTCGGTCGATGACTCGGCGAACGGAGCGAAGGTCGCCTTCGACGGTACGTTTTTTGAGAAAGGAGGCGGTATATGTCTGGGCTGCGCCGCCGCGAATGCAGACGATGCGCAGCCCACCCTCTCATTCACGGCATCGTTGCGACTGACCAAAGCCGGCACCGATGCCATCGCGGCGGGAGAAGCGTCCCTGCTGTTCTACGCCGTCAGCACCAAAGACACAGACGCTCATTTCGAGAAGCCAGCCGGATCACTCAGCCTTACACGAGGGATAGAGGCAGGCCCTATTGAAATCGATGCCCACGCGCAAAGCAGGCAACGCATTCTTGCCGACCCGGCGCTTCTCGAAATGGAGTGGAACGGATCAGGAGCCATCGGAATTCTCCCCTCCGCGCTTGACGCCAAGACGCTCCCCTCAAACGACGAACCCATCAACGCAACCATACAAGAAGAGAGCGCGGACAAAGAAGCAGGTGCGGGCGACACGCCGTCGCCGACAAACAGCGTCCCAGCTTCTTTCGAAGCATCGAATGAGCCCGCTGCCGTTCCAAACGACCCCGAGCTCGCGGACAGTCTGGGGCTTGTTGATCCTCAAGAAATTGATGAGGGTAACTGCTGC
>CABRFW010000051.1 GCA_902470265.1 uncultured Collinsella sp. | reverse complement strand
TTACCAACAACCCGCAGCTCAAGGCGTTCTTCGGTCGCGTCAAGGACCGCTTTGCTCCCAAGAAGGAGGTGGCAGCCGATGCCCAGTAAATTTGAGTTCAAGAAGGGCAAGATGGTCCCGTATCCTTCTGGCGCCATCGTTCCCGACCGCGACTTGGGCCAACGCCCTGCACTCGAGTGCATCCACTTGGGCATTGAGTTCGGTGGCCTTAAGGCAGTCGACGACTTTAGCCTGACTATCGGCAAGACCGAGATCGCCGGTCTGATCGGTCCCAACGGCGCCGGCAAGACCACGGTCTTCAACCTGCTCACCAAGGTGTACCAGCCCACGCATGGCACCATCCTGCTCGACGGCGAGGACACCTCGGGCAAGTCGGTCTACCAGGTCAACCGCATGGGTATTGCCCGTACCTTCCAGAACATTCGCCTATTCAACACCATGACGGTGGAGGATAACGTCAAGGTCGGTCTGCATAACCAGGAGCGTTACTCCGGCTTTGAGGGCGTGCTGCGCCTGCCGACGTATTGGAAGCACGAGAAGGCCGCCCACGAGCGCGCCATGGAGCTGCTGTCCATTTTTGACATGGAGCACCTGGCAAATGAACAGGCCGGCTCGCTTCCTTACGGCGCTCAGCGCCGTCTGGAAATCGTCCGCGCGCTTGCCACTAACCCCAAGCTGCTGCTGCTCGACGAGCCTGCCGCCGGCATGAACCCGTCCGAGACCGCAGAGCTCATGGCGAACATCGTCAAGATTCGCGACACCTTCGGCATCGCCATCATGCTTATCGAGCATGATATGTCGCTCGTCATGAACATTTGCGAGGGCATCTGCGTGCTTAACTTTGGCAAGGTTATCGCCAAGGGTACGGCGGAGGAAATCCAGAACAACGACGCCGTTATCGAGGCGTATCTGGGTAAGCAGGATAAGGGGGAGAACTAAATGGCAGAGCCGATGCTTTCCGTCTACAACATCAACGTCTGGTACGGCGCCATCCACGCCATCAAGGACATCTCCTTTAACGTTAACGAGGGCGAGATCGTGGCCTTGATTGGTGCCAACGGTGCCGGCAAGTCCACAACGCTCAAGACCGTCTCGGGCCTGCTGCGTTCCAAGACCGGTTCCATCAAGTTTATGGGCGAGGACATTACTCATACGCCCGCTGATAAGCTGGTTGGTAAGGGCCTGGCTCAGGTTCCCGAGGGTCGTCGCGCCTTTTTGCAGATGACGGTCGAGGAGAACCTGGAGATGGGCGCCTATACACAGCCCAAGTCCACAATTGCTCCGGGCCTGGAGCGCGTCTACGAGCAGTTCCCGCGCCTGAAGGAACGTCGTCGCCAGGTCGCCGGCACCCTTTCAGGCGGCGAGCAGCAGATGCTCGTTATGGGGCGCGCCCTTATGAGTAACCCCAAACTGCTTATGCTCGACGAACCTTCCATGGGTCTGGCACCGATTCTGATCGAACAGATCTTCCAGATTGTCGAGGACCTGCACAAGGCCGGCACCACGGTGCTTCTGGTTGAGCAAAACGCGCAGATGGCGCTTTCCATCGCCACGCGCGGCTACGTGCTCGAGACCGGCAAGATCACCATGACCGGTACCGGCCAAGAGCTCCTGCACGACGACAACGTCCGCAAAGCCTACCTCGGAGGCTAACCCACCTAACAAAAGGGGCGCTGACTATCTCAGTCAGCGCCCCTTTTTAGTTGCGGTGAAATAGGGACTGAATACGGGCTCCAGAGGCCAAAAGAGTCCCTATTCCACCGCAACTTCATGGGGATGTGTGACAATGCCCGTCGGAAAACATCTGCTGTCTTTGGGGGTCTATCTATGCTGTATGAGTTTTGTGCCGAGAACTTTGAGCGGGTGCCGGCAGCTATCGATGCCGGTGCAAAGCGCATCGAGCTGTGCGATAACCTTGCCGTTGGTGGCACCACGCCTTCGGCCGGCGTTATCAGCGCTACGACCAACTATGCCCACGAGCACGATGCACGGGTGATGTGCATGATTCGCCCGCGTGGCGGCGACTTTCACTACAACCAGGACGAGTTGCGTATGATGGAGATGGACCTGGGCCTTGCCGTGAGCGCCGGCGTTGACGGCTTGGCCTTTGGCTGCTGCAAGCCCTGCGCTGGCGGATGGGCACTCGACGAGCTTACGTTGGGCGCCCTCGTGATGGCCGCGGGCTGCGCGACCGAGGAATGCAAGCGTGAACCCATCGACATCACCTTCCACATGGCGTTTGATCAGCTCTCGCCCGAGGCTCAGCTCGACGCGATTGACATACTCGCCGACTGCGGCATCACACGCATCCTGACGCATGGTGGCGCTGCCGGTGCGCCGATCGAGGACAACTTCGAAAACCTGACCCGCTTGATCGAGTATGCGGGCGACCGCTTGACCATCCTTCCCGGCGGCGGCATTTCCACGGTCAACCGCGATACCGTGGCGGCGGCACTGGGCGTCTCCGAGCTCCATGGCACCAAGATTGTGCCGCTGGAGGTGTAGCCCGTGGCACTTGTATTCGATGTCCAGCAGGCGAGCGGTAAGCCCGACGATAATCGTCGCCCTGGCACCGCGTGCCCCTTTTGCGACACGGAGGGGCTTGCCAACATCATCCAGCGCGATGGTGACTGCATCTGGCTCGAGAATAAGTTCAAGACATTGCGGGCCACACGTCAGACCGTATTGATCGAGTCTGCCAATCACGACGCCGACCTGGTGACCTATGAACCGGATGAGCTGCATCATGTGATGCGGTTTGCCCTGGGCTGTTGGCAGCAGATGATCGATTCCCAACAGTACTGCAGTGTGCTCATGTACAAGAACAAAGGCCCGCTTTCGGGCGGCAGCCTCGTCCATCCACACATGCAGATTGTGGGCTTGGAACAGGAGGACGGCTATGCGGCGCTGGCCTCAGCCAACTTTGAAGGCATCAGTGTCTGGCAACAGGGGAGAATCTCGGTCGACATCTCAACCGAACCGATCATGGGGTTCTTTGAGATCAACGTTTCAGCCCCGCAGGGAATCGCTGCCAGCGATGACACGAGAGACCAAGCCGAGGCGGATCTCTTCGCCGATGCGATCCAGGTAGCTCTGCGCTATATCCTGAACGAGCACCACGGTGGTCGCGCAGAGTCGTACAACCTGTTCTTCTATCACCTGGGCGGTCGGACCATTGCCAAGGCGCTGCCACGTTGGGTGGTTTCGCCCTACTTTGTCGGCTATCGTTTGGCCCAGGTCAATGCTGAGACAACGCTCGATATCGATGCTGAGCGCCTGCGTGCGCATCTGGAAACGCTCGTATAGCAAGACTAACACCCGCGTAATGCGGACAGTCTAGCGTGCCATGGCGTCGCGGCCGGCTTCGACGCGCTTGCGCTGGGCGGCGCGCTCCTCGCCGGTCAGACGCTCAAAGAGATGCCCGATAAGCGAGGCGAGTACCTGCTGAAACAGCGTTCCGCACATGACGGGAAACACGACTTCGCCCGGAAAGTACTGCGTGGCGATGACGGCGCCCGAAGAGATGTTACGCATGCCGCAGGTAAAGCACATGGTGGTCGTCTCGCTATATGGCAGATGCAGCGTATGGGCGACCAGAAAACCGACGACAAAGCCACTGATGGCGAAGACCAAAATAAAGAGGGCGACTTCCAAGCGCACCGCGTTCATGTGCAGCACGTACTCGCTCATGGCGGTGGAGTTGGAGGCGATAACGCCCATCATCATGAATTTGCAGGCGGGCGAGAGCACGGGGGAGAGTTTTTCGTGCCCCCATCCGCGCGTGAGCTCGTTGATCACGATGCCGAGCACGGCGGGGATGGCGATCATAAAGGCCATGTCTTGCATCATGCTCGGCACATCGATCGAGACGGTGGCGCCCAGCAGGAGCTTGAGCGTGAGCGGAATCGTCACAGGGGAGATAACCGAGGACGTCAGGATGATGGTGAGCGCGAGCGGGCCGTTGCCGCCGAACATGCTAATCCACATAAAGGCAGTGACCGCCACGGGTACGCTGTACTCGAGCACGATGCCGCAGACAAGGTTGGGATTGGAGCCAAAGAATAACGATCCCATGGCATAGGCCACGATGGGAATAAGCGCCGCCGAGACGAGCAGTGCCAAAATCAGGTGCAGGGGACGGCGGAACACCTCGGCTACCTGGTGGAAGGTGTTGCTGAGCGCACCCTGAAACGTCATAAAGGCGAAGAGGGCGGGAACAATGGGCTTGAGCACGCCAATCTGCTGGGGAAAGAGCACGCCGAGCGCCACGCAAATCGGAACGATGACCTGCATATGCCCCGCGAGGAACTTTCCCAGTCCAGTCCATTGCTTCATATGTCCCGTGACTCCCTTTATCCGCGAACTCGTTTGTATGGATATGCTAGACGCTCGTATGCGTCCGTGCGGCTGAAACGCTCGATTATTTCGAGGCTATTACCGGCATCGTTTACCGAAACCGCGGCGTGCTGCGGCGATTTGCGTCCGCGCCGCACGGTATAATAAATCCGTTCAACAGATCTGCCTGCCGAAGCGGGCATACACAGAGGACTCATCGCTATGAACCGTGAGAGGTATCGCGGCGACCTGCCCCTATCGGGGGTGGGTGCCTATGTCATCGCTTAAGACGACGCATCGCTGGGCGGTCGCTCAGCAAAACCCCGAGCTCGAAAAGGAGCTTTCGGCTGGTCTGGGCATTCCCGGGCTGGTGGCGCGCATTATGGTCGCGCACGGCATTGGCTCCATCAAAGAGGGCCAATTGTTTTTGACGCCTTCGCTCGATCGCGACTGGGCCGATCCACTCATTATCCCGGGCATGTCGGTCGTTGCCGACCGCGTCGAGCGTGCTATTCGCAACCACGAGCACATTGCAGTCTTTGGCGATTTTGACGTTGACGGTATTACGTCGACCTGCCTGTTGACCGAGGCGCTGCGCACGTTTGGCGCCGATGTCACGCCGTTTATTCCGCATCGCTTTGATGAGGGCTACGGTCTTTCGCGCGCGGCACTCGACCGCGTTAACGAGCTCGCTCGCCCCCAGCTGATCGTGACCGTCGATAACGGCATTGCCGCCAAGGAAGAGGTTTCCTATTTGGAGGACCTGGGGATCGATTTGGTGGTCACGGACCATCACGAGCCCTCCGACCAGGTGCCGCAGGGTGTGCCCCTGACCGACCCCAAGCTCGAGGACGAGGGCCCCTCGCGCGAGCTTGCCGGTGCTGGTGTGGCGCTCAAGCTGGTGCAAGTCCTGGGTGAGCGCCTGGGCAAGCCGTCGTATTGGCGTTCGCTAATCGAGGTCGCGGCGCTGGGCACCGTGTCCGACATGATGCCGCTCACGCCCGAGAACCGCGCGCTGGTTGCCGAGGGCATCCAGCAGATGCGCGTAACCGCTCGCCCCGGCTATATCGCGCTTGCCGCGCTTGCCAAGGCGGACCTTTCGAGCATTACGGCGGATGGCCTGTCATTCTCGCTCATTCCCCGCTTAAACGCTGCCGGCCGCATGGCCGATCCCAAGCTGGCGCTCGACCTGCTGCTTGCCCGCAATCCCATCGAAGCAAGCGCGCTGGCGGCTGAGCTCGAGGAAATCAACCGCCAGCGCCGTGAGATCGAGGCGGAGCTCACGCGCGATGCCATGGCAAAGGTCGAGGAGACCTATGACGGCGGGCGCGCGATCGTTGTGGGCGGCGAAGGCTGGCACGAGGGCGTCAAGGGCATCGTGGCAAGCCGTCTGACCAACCGCTATCACGTGCCGGCGCTGCTGTTCTCGATCGAGGACGGTATCGCGCGCGGCTCTGGTCGCTCGGTGGGCAAAGTTAACCTGTTTGACGCCGTCGAGCGCTGTTCCGACCTGCTGATTCGTCGCGGCGGACATGCCGGTGCGGTGGGTGTGACCATCGAGGCATCCAAGCTCGATGAATTCCGTCGTCGCCTTTCCGCCGTGCTATCGGAGATTCCCGCTGAGGACTTTGAAGACATCGACGAGGTTGCCGCCACGGTCGACCTTTCCGAGCTGAATATCGAGACTATAGAGCAGATTTCCCGCCTTGAGCCGTTTGGCCAGGGTAATAAGGTGCCGCTGCTGGCTGCCGAGGGCGTGACGATGTGCGATCGCGCCGTGGTGGGTAAGACCGGCGAGCACATGCGCTTTGTGGCGACCGATGGCGCCGCGAGCGTGCCGGCCATTATGTTCCGCGTGCCGCAAATCGATAAGCTCATCAACTGCGATAGCGCTGTCGACTTGGTGTTCGAGGCCGTTGCCGAGCATTGGCAGGGGCGTGTGAAGCCCAAGCTCATGATCAAGGATGTTCTGGTCCGCGATACCACGCTGCCCGGCGTCGACGATCCGGCATGCGAGCTTCGTCGTGGCGTGCAGCCGGCGGATTCTGGCCTGCGCCTGGAGTCGCGCAAGCGCGAGACGCTCGCCCAGCTTTCCTATACCGAGCTCACGCGCTCGCTTATCCATAGCTTTATCGGCTCGAACCAGCCGCACCGCGCGCAGGTCGAGGCGCTCGATGCCCTGGCCGATCACCAAAGTGTTCTGGCCGTTATGGGAACGGGGCGCGGCAAGTCGCTCATCTTCCATGTACATGCCGCGCGTGAGGCGGTGCTTCGCGGACGTGCGAGCATCTTTGTCTATCCGCTGCGTGCGCTTGTTGCCGACCAGGCCTATCACCTCTCGTCGACGATGGCATCGCTTGGCATTGGCGTTGGCGTGCTGACCGGCGAGACCGTGGAGGCGGCGCGCGATGACGTGTTTGCCGGCTTGGCTTCGGGCCGTACCGGCATCGTGCTCACGACGCCCGAGTTCCTGTCCATTCACCGCGACCGCTTTGCGCGTTCGGGGCGCATCGGTTTTGTCGTTATCGATGAGGCGCACCACGCTGGCCTTGCCAAGGGCGGCGACCGCAGCGCCTATCTCGACATGCCCGATATCCTCAAAGCCCTGGGCGACCCGGTCGTTATGGCCGCGACGGCCACCGCGACGGCTCCGGTCGTGGCCGAGCTTGCCCGCATGCTTCCGATCACTCACACGGTGGTCGACGAGACGGTGCGCGAGAACCTGCAGCTCGAGGACGACCGTGATCTTGCAAGTCGCGAGAACCGTTTGGTGTCGATCGTGGCGACGGGGGAGAAGACCGTCATTTACGTCAATTCGCGCGACCAGTCCGTGGCGCTCGCCAAGACACTACGCAAACGCGTTCCCGACTGTGCGACCCGTATCGCGTTCTATAACGCTGGCCTTACGCGCACCGACCGCCATCGCGTAGAGGAGGCGTTTCGAGACGGCAGCCTCAGCTGCATCGTCTCGACATCCGCCTTTGGCGAGGGCGTCAACCTTCCCGATATTCGCCATGTCGTGCTCTATCACATGCCGTTTGGCGGCATTGAGTTTAACCAGATGAGCGGCCGCGCCGGTCGCGATGGCCAACCCGCCGTGATCCATCTACTCTATTCGTCGCGTGACGCCCGTATTAACGAGCGCCTACTCGACTGCTATGCGCCCGAGCGCGACGAGCTCGTCACGCTCTATCGCGCGCTGCAGACCATGTGGCGCTCCAACCGCGGCAAGACCGGGGACGATTTCTTTAGCGCGAGCGATATCGACATCGCGCAGATGTGCCTTGCCATCGATGCTCGCACGCCGGTCGACGAGCGCTCGGTGGAAAGCGGCTTGGGAATCTTCGAAGAGCTTGGTTTTTGTCGCGTTTCGGGGTTTGACGACACTCGTCGTATCGCGATGGCCGAAAACCCCGGCCGCGTGCAATTGAGCAGGTCAATTCGCTATTTGGAGGGCTTGCGCTCGCGCATGGAGTTCTCGGCTTTCCGGAGTTGGGCGCTCGATTCGTGCGCTTCTGATATGCTAGCCAAAGTTAACCGCCCGATCGTACCGCGGGCCTAGGGGAAGGGGACCTCGATGGATGCCGCAGCCCGTACCGCCCATGATTCCACCCTCCAGCCGTTTTCGGAGATGGAGCACTATAAGCATGCCGATGAGCTGCCGCCCGAGATTATGGCGGACAGCTACGACAAGCTGGAGCGCTTGTGCCTCAAATATATGAATGAGGACGACTTCTCCAAGGTGGAGCAAGCCTACTGCTTTGCCGCCGAGAAACACTGTAACCAAAAGCGCCGCTCGGGTGAGATGTACATTAACCATCCCGTCGAGGTTGCCATCATTTTGGCCGATCTCAAGATGGATTGTGACGTGGTGTGCGCCGCGCTGTTGCACGATACCGTCGAGGACACCGAGACCTCGCTCACCGATGTTTCCGGCCTGTTTGGCGATACGGTGGCCGAGCTCGTCGATGGCGTGACCAAGCTCACCAACATCGAAGTCGACAGCATGGACGAGAAGCAGGCGCTCACGCTGCGCAAGATGTTCCTCGCCATGTCCAAGGACATTCGCGTCATCATCGTTAAACTTGCCGACCGTCTGCACAACATGCGAACGCTGGCAGCCCTGCGCGAGGATCGTCGCCTGTTTAAGGCTCGCGAGACCATGGACGTGTACGCGCCCTTGGCTGACCGCCTGGGCATGAGCTCTATTAAGTGGGAACTCGAGGACCTGTCCTTCTTCTACCTGGAGCCCGATGCCTACCAGCGCATCGCGCGCATGGTGGCTGAGTCGCGCGAGGTCCGCGAGCGCTACCTTGCCGAGACCATCAAGACACTCACCGACGAACTCAACCGCATTGGCCTGGAGGGTTTCCAGATCAACGGCCGTTCCAAGCACTATTGGTCCATCTATCAGAAGATGAAGCGCAAAGGCAAGGAGTTCTCCGAGATCTACGACCTGGTGGCGCTGCGCGTCATCACCCACTCGGTGCGCGATTGCTACTCTACGCTCGGCGCGGTGCACACGCTGTGGCACCCCATGCCCGGCCGCTTTAAAGACTATATCGCCATGCCCAAGGTCAATAACTACCAGTCGCTCCATACGACGGTTATCGGCCCCACGGCTCGTCCGCTCGAGATTCAGATTCGAACCTACGAGATGCATGAGCAGGCCGAGTATGGCATTGCCGCCCACTGGCTATATAAGAAGTCGGGCGGATCGTCTGCTTCCAAGACCAATGA
>CABRFW010000050.1 GCA_902470265.1 uncultured Collinsella sp. | reverse complement strand
AATGTCTGGAGAACGGCGGAAATCGTGACCGCCACGGCAGTAATGGCGCGGCGGACGATGGTGAGGCGGCCGAGTACGAGCACTCGGTCCGTGAGCTGATCGATGGCGTTCGCCACGCAGGCTCCTTTCGAAGGCAGATGTAGTTGTGGGGTATGTCCGCGATTGTAGCATGGAGCGTGCGGGGGCGCTTCAATTCACCCTCTCTCGACAACCAAAGCGGGACCAGCAACCCCACGACCAAAGGCCCAAATTACAAGTGAGTAGACTTTACGCGACCTGCAGAGCACACCCAAAACCGCCACCCCTGTGACCTGCGGTTTTACTAGAGCAGATGCGCTTTGTGCTCGTCTTGCATCAAAAAGTCTACTCACTTAGTCCGAATCGAAGCCAAACGGATCCAAATAGATGACAAATTAAGCCAATCCGCAGCAAAAGACGCGTGAATCAGTGCTTCTCGCGGCGGATTGACACTACAAAGCGGCCAAAATGTCGGTCAGATTATCAATAACGGCATCGGCTCGCGATTGATCGAGGTTGACGCCCTCGTGCGGACGCAGTGCCAGGACGCGGGCGCCGGAACGTTTGCCAGCCTCGATCCCCAAAGGCGAATCCTCGATAACCAGGCACTCGGCAGGCTCCACACCCAGCGCCTCCATGGCACGCAGGTAAATCTCGGGATCGGGCTTAAACGCACTGCACTCGTGACCGCTGATGGTGTAATCCAGCACATCGGCAATGCCAGCAATCTCCACCAGCTCGTCGATCAGCTCGCGATAGGACGAACTCGCGATGGCACACTTCACGCCACGCTCGTGCAGCTCGCGCATCACCGGCTCCGTCTGCTCGTTGAGCAGCTCGGCATACGGAACGGGGTGGTCCGGGCTGTAGACCTGCTTGTACTCCACGCGAAGGCGCTCGCGCAGCTCAACATCGTCGGGCACCAGCGCCTCCCAAATGGCCGGCTCGTTAGACCCCGAAAGATCGGGGATCTCGTCAAAGTGGAACCCCTTCTCCTCCATAAACGCCACGCGACGACGGTTGTAGAACCACTCGGTATCGACCAGCACGCCGTCCATGTCAAACAGCACTGCTTTGATCATACGCATCTCCTCCCACCTGCCAAATAGAGACAGGTTTATTTTGGTAGGTTTTATCCTGGGTTTTGCGACGCGACAGGCGTGCCCTCCCAAGAGCAAAAAAGGGGATGGGGCACAAACCCCATCCCCTCTCAATCAACCCGTAAGGTCTACTTACTTGTGATTAGTAGGAAAGCTTCCACATGTAGCGACGCATGGTCAGCGGGTGCTGACGGGCCTCGGCGATCTGGTTGCCGTACTCGCGCATAACGGCGAGGTGCAGCAGCGGGTTGAAGTAGGTGACGACGCTCGCGGGCACGGCGTCAGCCAGGCCGTAATCCTTGGAGTCGATCAGAGCGACCTTGGCGCCCATGCGCTCAAGGAAGGTGAGGGCGCGGGCGTCCATCGGACGGGTAGCGCCATCGGACATGAAGAAGACGTAGGGCTTACCCTCGGTGGAAACCTCGAACGGGCCGTGGAAGTACTCGCCGGTGTTGTAGGCGGCGGCGTCGATCCACTGCATCTCGGTGAACAGGAAGGCGGCGTGAGAGTAAGCCATCTTCTCGGAGGCACCAGAGGCCATGAAGTAAATCATCTTGTCGTCCTTGAAGTCCTCAGCGAACTTCTTGGCGAGCTTCTTGCAGTGCTGAGCGGCGTTCTCGCAGAGCTCGAAGACGTTGGTAAGGCCGGTGATCATGTCCTCGTAGTGGTCATAGCCCTCGGTCTGCTGAAGGATCTCGACAGCAAGAGCGATGGCGTAGCCGGGCTTCTCGCACTTGGCAGCGAAGTTGGCGTGGAAGCCGTGAACGATGACGTAGTCAGCGTCGACGGTCAGAGCGGAGCCAGCCTTGTTGGTGAGGGAGACGACCGGGCAGTTGTGCTTCTTGGCGGTCTTGTTGGCCTCGACGGTCTCGGGCGTGGAGCCACCGAGGGAGCAGGTGATCACGAAGGTGTGCTCGTTGACCCAGGAGGGCGTGTCGTAGTTGAACTCGTTAGCGGTGAAGATCTGAACGTTCAGCTTGTCCGTGTTGTTGGCCAGGAAGTACTTGGCGGGGTAAAGGTCGGACATGGAAGCACCGCAGCCGACGAAGGCGACGCTGTGAATCTCGTGGTTGGACAGGACGTCAGCGACGATCTGCTTAGGGAGGTTAAGGTCGATCTCGTACATCTGACACATTCCTTTCGATTTTTGCGATGCCACATTGCCGGGCGCTCGCAGGGTTACCGTGGTTTGGACCGAGTCGCCGGCCCGTTGAGGATGTGACAAAGGGACTGCCCTTTGTCACGTATAGGGATGGAAGCCTGCCTGGGGTATGGGATGCCAGGCAGGCCCCCGGGGAAAGCGGTTAGGCGCTTAGTCGCGACTAGGCCAGGATGCCGGCCGCGGAGAGGGCAATGCCGCCCACGATGGCGATCACGAGAAGCCAACCGGTGTTGACGTTCTTCTTGATGAGCCAGTACATAAGGCCGGTGAGGCCAAGGGAGATCATCTGGGGCATCATGCCGTCCAGGATGTCCTGGATAACGACGGTGCCCTCAGCGAACTGCAGCGGGGTGGTGGCGCCGATCAGCGTGGCGATCATGCCGCCCACGGACATAAGACCCACGATGCCGCAGACATACATGAGCTTCTCCATGAGGTCGCCGCCCTGAAGCTTGCTCAGGTACTCGTGGCCGCCCTGATAGCCCATCTTGGCGGCGAACCAAGTAATCAGCACAGAGGGGACGATGGAGATGAGCATGGCCAGGATCGGGCCCATGATGGAGCCCTGCTGAGCCAGCTGAACGCCCAGGCCAAAGGCGATAACGCGGATGGTGCCCTGGAAGAAGGAGTCACCGATGCCGGAAAGCGGACCCATGAGGGAGGTCTTGACCGCGTTGATCGAATCGGGATCGAAGTTCTCGGGATCCTTGGCGTACTCCTCCTCCATGGAGGCGGTGAGGCCCAGGATAAAGGCGCTCGTCTGCGGGGTGCAGTTGTAGAACGCCATGTGACGGTGGTAAGCCTCTTTCTTAGCAGCGAGCTGCTTGGGGTCGGACTCGTCCGGATAGAGGCGATCGAGCGTGGGAACCATGCCGTAGAGGAAGCCCATGTTCATCTGACGCTCGTAGTTCCAAGAGGCCTGGATGGCCCAGGAGCGCCAGAAGAACTGGCTGACCTTCTTGTTCAGGGACACGTCCTTGGTTGCGGTTGCCATAGTGTGTTCCTCCTTAGTCTTCGTCGTCTTCGAGCGGATCGTAGTCGGAATCGACACCGGCGGCTGCATGGGAACCGTTGAACTTGAAGCCCATGAAGACGACAGCCAGGCACACACCGATCAGAGCGACCGCGATGACGGACAGGTTGAGGTAAGCGGCGAGCAGGAAACCGATGAACAGGAACGGAGTCATACCCTTCTTGATCATCATGGTGAGCAGCAGGGCCAAGCCGTAGGCGGTCATGATCTTGGTCGAAACGTTAAGACCAGTGGACAGCCACTCGGGAACCATGTTGACGATGGCCTGAACCAGGTCGGTGCCAACAAAAACGGCGAGGAAGATCGGCAGGAAGTACATGACGGCGTACAGACCGGAGCCGGCGCAGATGTGCATACGGTAGGCGGTCTTGAACTTTCCGTTATCGATCGCGCTATCTGCCACATGGGTGAGGGCGGCGATGATGGAACGGAACACGATGCCGAGAAGCTGACCCAGGACGGCGACCGGGATGGCGATCGTCATGGCGGTCTCGGCGGAAGCATCGGTCAGGCACGCAAAGGCAGCGGCCACGATGC
The DNA here is from genome assembly GCA_902470265.1 of uncultured Collinsella sp. Lineage (GTDB taxonomy): Bacteria > Actinomycetota > Coriobacteriia > Coriobacteriales > Coriobacteriaceae > Collinsella. Next base: position 5,285 of record CABRFW010000050.1, on the reverse strand, counting down.
CGCCCAGGACCATATCGGGCGGAACGGCGGCGCCGACCTGCACCAGGCCCATGGACACGAGCTCGACGGCGGCACCGACGGCAAGGCCGGTGGGCACATCGCCCAGCAGCAGACCGACGAGCGTAGCGCCAACGAGGGGCTGCTCGAAGTTAAGACGACCGAGCAGGCGGGAGTCCCACATGCAGAACACGCCGACGAGGCCGACGAGCACCGCACTGATGAACGTATTCATACCCTTCTCCTTTCAGTCAGGCAAAAGCCTGGTTGATTACAGCTTGGCGTCGATGTCGACGCTCTGATACGTAGGGGTCTGCTGAACATAGAGCTTGATGCCCATGTCGAGCAGCTGATTGACGTCGGCCTTCTGGGTGGCGTCGAGAAAGACGGAGCTGTCCTTGCCGCCGACCTGATCGGCACCGTCGTGGTTGGCGGTGGCGCCCAGGTTGATGGCGTCGAGCTTGTAGCCCTGGCAGAACTGCAGCATCTCGGCAGTGTTGCCAAAGACGAACATGACGCGCTCGCCGAGGGTGTTGAGCTTGTCCATCTTGGCGAGGGCACGCTCGACGGTGAAGACGTTCAGGCGCACGCCCTGGGGCTTGGCCAGCTTAAGAGCGCCCTTCTTGATGTCATCGTTGGCGGCGGCGTTGTCGACGACGATGATGCGCTCGGCCTGAACCTTGGTGGTCCAGGTAAAGACGACCTGGCCGTGCAGCAGACGGTAATCAAGACGTGCGAGGACGATCTTGGCGGGACCGGAGCTGTGACGGGACGCCTTGGCCTTCTTGGCGGGAGCCGCGGCAGCCTCGACCGGTGCGTTGGGGTTGGTCAGACCGGTGCGGGCCTCGTTGATGAGGGCTGCGAGCTCGGCACCCTTGACGGGGACGGGGCTCATAGCGAGCGTGAGCGCCAGCGGGATGTTGAAACCGCTGACAACCGTGAACTTCGTGCCGTTCTTGGAAAGCTCGACCATGCTGTTGTTGACCGAGCTGCCGAGCATATCGGTCAGCACATAGACGGTGTCGTCCGCGTTGAACGTGGCGATCATGGCGTCCACCTTATCGGTGATGGGCTCCTTGTCGTCACGAGCAAGCGACACGACGTGGACGTTCGACACGTCGCCGAGAACCATCTCGAGCGTGTCTTTGGCGCCTGCGGCCAGGCCGCCATGAGATGCGAGAATGATCTGATTCATCTTGCCTCCTCCTTTTCGTTATGGTCATTATAACGTCTTATACGTTGCTTATATTGCTAATTAGTATAAAGACCGTTCGCGGGTGAAAATCGACCGTTGACGGGTTTAACGTATTTGAAACGTTGGGGCTGGGTAGGCCGCGCTGGCTGGATAACCCGAGGTCAGACCCTGCGCGCAATCCTCTATCGCACAAAGTACCAGGGGCTTTCCTGCACGGTGGGCTCCAGCGCGATGCCGGTGCGCTCCTTAAACAGATCCATGTCCTGCGATTTCTCCGTCCACCACGCGTTGGGCTTAAAGGTCATGCTCTCAACAACATGACCGACAAACACACTGTTGCGCAGCTTGGAGAAGTCGGTGTTCATGATCAGGATGGACGCGAGCACCAGCACGATGCCCAGGACCTTGATCGCGCCGGCGGGCTCAGCGTAGATGCCAATGCCCACCAGTACGGTGACGACCGTCTCGAAAGACATTACGACGGGAACTTTCGACGTCTCGAGTCCCATGGACAGACCCTGCATATATAAGATGTAAGCCACGGCTGTGGGGATGAGTCCAAAGCCAAGGAACAGCAGCAGCAGCTGTGGCGACATTGCCGCGGCGACATCCGGCCACGGAGCCGCGATAGCCGCCATAACCGCACCGCCAAAAACAAAGCCCCAAAACGTGACAGCCAGCGGGTGGACTGTCTTGGTTGCTATCCGGCTAAACACCGCGAGCGACGCACCGCAAAGGCCTGCAATCACGCCCGACGTGACGCCCCAAACCGAAAAATGAAAACCGGAAAGGTCGCCATTGGTCACTGCAAGCACGCAGCCAACGATGTTAAAGACAATGGCGACGAGCTTGTTGGGGGTCACGTCCTCGCGATAAAGCACGCGGCCGAGCACGACGCCAAACACCGGCGAGGTATAGAGCAGCACCGAGGCCGTGGACATGCCCACCTCGCCCATGCACTCGTAATAGCAGGTGTTGGCGGCGGCCAGGCCGACAATACCGACAAGCGCGCAGGGAACAAGCTCTTTAGGGCTTGCCTTGAACAGTGCCAGCGGACCCTGAGCCACGGTAGACCCCTCACCCGGACGGCAGCCCATAAACATCAGGACCGGCGCCAAGATAAGCGCTCCGACCAACAAGCGAAAGGCAGCCATGCTCTGGGACGAAACGCCCATGGCCGAGATGCCGTTTACAAAGATTCCGATGCTGCCCCACATAAGCGCGGCGATCAGCACCAGCACATAGCCCAGATTGCTTTTCTTCAACGCAGCCTCCTCGGTATTGTTTCCAATATGTTTCACACTACGTTATAGTCGTTATATACATTTTTCAAGACACAAATCGGCGAGCGGGAAAGTGATCCGTTTTCCTCCGTCCTCAGCGGATTACTTGGCGGTTGCGGTGGACTAGTTCCCAAATAGAGGCTTCAAGCCCCCAAACAGGAACTATTCCACCGCAACTTATGAGGACATCGAGCTGTTAGGCCGCTCTATCCCCTAGTAGTCGAGCTTCCACATGTAGCGGCGCGTCATGTAGTCCTTGTGGGTGACGGCAGAGAGCGCGCGCATGTACACGTTGTTGAGAATCGGGGCAAAGATCAGGTGGTTGAAGTATTCGCTCACGCTGTCCTTGATGTCATTGAGGCCGAGCTCCTTGGCGTCGAGCTGATAGACGCGCTCGCCACCGTACTGGTTGACGAAGCGGATGCCGCGCTCGTCGTTGCAGCGGCTGCGGCCGACGCTGATGAGCTGGAACAGCGAGGTACGCTTGTCCAGGATCTCGAAGGGGCCGTGGAAGAAGTCGCAGGTGTTGATGGTGCAGGAGTCGATCTGCAACATCTCCTGCACGTTGCAGATGCTAAAGACGTAGGCGGCACCAAAGAGCGGACCCTGAGCCATCACGTTGATGCAGGGCTTGTCGGCGTTCTGCTCGGCCCACTTGGCAGCAAGCGGACGGGTGTACTCGACGGCCTTGCGATAGATGGGGTCGACCAAGTCGAAGGCGGCCATAGCGGTCTCGTACTCGGCATAGCCCTCGGTCTGCTGCGTAAGCTCCATGGCGATCATGGTCACGACGGCGGAGTTGGTGCGGCCCATGCAGGACTCGTCGACGGCCAGGCTGTCATACTGGATCTTGTAGTCGCAGACCTCGGTGAGGCCGGACTCGTCGACATAGATTGCGATGGTGCTGGCGCCGTGGTCCTTGGCGACCTGGGCGGCGACGATGGTCTCCTTGGTGCCGCGCATGGACACGACGACGGCCAGGGTGTTCTCGTTGACGTAGGCCGGGGTGGCGTGCACGAACTCGTTGCTGGTGTAGCTGGAGCTCACGACCTGCGTGGCCTCGTGCTCCATAAAGTACTGGGCAGGATAGTTGCCGCCGTTGGATCCGCCGGCGCCAATCCACACGACGCGCTTGATGCCGCCCTTGTCTGCCTTGTCAGCCAAAACCTGGGAAACGACATCCTTAACCTGTTCCTGAGTGGTCATCGTGCATCAGCCTTTCTTCTCGTTTGATGCTCATCACAGGCATACAAGTTACATACATGTTTTGGTTATGTCGACTAGTTGTATGCTATATTTATCTTAGAATTTTTGCTGATGCGGTTTTTGATAATTGGCTACCAGCTGTTTTGTTGTCGTATTGAATACATGCTTGCTTAGATAAGCATACAAGTTAGATATAGGCTGATCGCATGAACGCTTCATCTAAAAAGAAACTGAGCCAATACGAGCGCTTGGCGGGTACGCTTCGCGACCGCATCGCCGCCGGCATCTACGCACGCGGAGACAAGCTGCCGTCCGAGATGGAGCTCATGGACGAATCGGGGCTGTCGCGCAGCACCGTACGCCATGCCCTTAAGGTGCTCGTTGATGAGGGTCTGGTTCGAACCGAGCGCGGGCGCGGCGCCTTTGTGGCCGACACGCCGGCGCTCCACGAGAACAACCTGGTGTTTTCGAGCTATACGGCGCAGGTCCAGGGTCAGGGCATGAAGCCCACCACGCGCACGGTGGACTCGGGCTTTACCAAGGCGGGCGGCAGTATAGCTAAGTTCTTTGATGCGGCCGTGGGCAGCAAGCTCGTCAAACTTGTCCGTCTGCGCTATCTGGACGATGCGCCGCTGTGCCTGGAGACTACCTATCTACCACCGAGCTTTGAAGCACTCATCGATCGCGATATCAATGGTTCGCTCTACGCGACGCTGCGCCAGGAATTCCATCGCGCGCCGGCACAGGGGCACAAGACCTTTGAGGTGTGCTATGCCTCGCAAAACGAGGCGTTTTTGCTCAACGTTGAGCGCGGGCAGGCGCTGATCCTAATCACCGACTACGTCTACGACACCGACGGCCGCCCGCTCCATGTCTCCAAGCGCATCCAGCGCACCGACCGTGCCAAATACACCGAGCCCATCGGCTAACCTGCCAAAACCACCACAAAGGGGACAGGCACCTTCGTGGTGGTTTTAGGCGAGGAGGTCGGGGAACCAGGTTGGCTTGGGCTGGTTGGGCGTGCGCTCGGCTAGGACCAGCTCCATCCAACACATGTCGTACCAGCGGCCGAACTTTTGGGCGCAGCGGTCGAAGGCACCCACCAGGCGATATCCCATATGGGCATGGAAATCCTGGCTGTTGTGCGTCAGATACTCGTCGTCCTTATCGTGCGGCACGGCGATGAGCGCGCACATGTTGGTGATGCCCATCGCAATCAGGCATTGCTTGAGCGTATCGTGCAACTTGCGACCCAGCCCGCCATGGCGCACATCGCGTGCCAGGTAGATCGACGTCTCGACCGACCAGTCGTATGCCTCGCGGCTGTTGAGCGGACTCACATAGGCATAGCCTATCGGACGCCCGTCCAGCTCCATCACCAGGTACGGATAGCGCTTGAGCGTACGCTCGATGCGCCCGGCGAACTCCTCAACGCTCGGCACCTCGTATTCGCAGGTAATCGCCGTCTGGCGCACATATGGCTCATAGATGGCAAGCAACGCCGGCGCGTCTTCGGGCGTCGCCAGGCGAATCGTCGGCTCGGACATCTCGGTCATACAACTCTTCTCCCCCAAAAGCAAAGGCCGCCCTGCGCCAAACCCAGC
>CABRFW010000049.1 GCA_902470265.1 uncultured Collinsella sp. | reverse complement strand
TACCAAAATAAACCTGTCCCTTATTGGCCGGTTTCCCGTGGGGCGGGCACTGATGAAGTTTATCGCGAGTTCCGCACGAACAGGAGGCCACTTAATGTGGCCTCCGTCGTGAGCAGGACTGTAGAGCAGGAAACTTAGCCCGTGCCGGGGCCGCTGAGCCCTGACCGGCGGGATACACAGGGTCAGATGGGGCTTTGATGCATGGGTGGTCTGTTGTTGTGCAAATGGGTATCATACTGTGGTTATTGCATCGACTCTGTGATGCATGTTTGTACGTTCCCGGCGGTCGGTTTGCCAGAAGCGCCCCGTCGGTTGTTCCAGACCCGTTTCGAAGAAAGGAAACCACACTAACCTATGGCAGCTAAAAAATCATCTCCCTTGAAGATCATTCCGCTCGGTGGCCTTGACGGAATCGGCAAGAACATGACGGTCTTCGAGTGCGGCGACGACATGGTGCTCGTCGACGCCGGTCTCATGTTCCCCGACGACTCCCAGCCCGGTATCGACCTGGTGCTTCCCGACTACACCTATGTTCTGGAGAACGAGGAGAAGCTCCGCGGCATCGTCGTCACCCACGGCCACGAGGACCACACCGGCTCGCTTCCGTACCTGCTGCAGGACCTCAACAATAAGGTGCCCATCTTTTCGAGCAAGCTGACGCTTGGCTTTATCGAGGGCAAGCTTTCTGAGTTCCGCATCCGCGCACCCAAGTTCCGCGAGGTCAAGGGCGGCAGCCATGTCAACCTCGGCGGCATCTCGCTCGACTTCTTCTCGATGACGCACTCCATCCCTGGCGCTCTGGGCGTGTTCATCCGCACCAACCAGGGCACCGTTATGCACACCGGCGACTTTAAGCTTGACCAGACGCCCATCGATGGTGTCACGCCCGACTATGCCGCTATCAGCCGCTTTGCCAAGCAGGGCATCGACCTGCTGCTGTCCGACTCCACCAACGCCACTGTTCCCGGCTTTACCAAGTCCGAGGCCGAGGTCGGTCCCAACTTGCTGCACGCCATCAAGAACGCCCCGGGTCGTGTGTTCGTCGCGTCGTTCTCGAGTCACATTCATCGTTTGCAGCAGATCTGCGATGCTGCCCGCAAGTGCGGTCGTAAGGTCGTTGTGACCGGTCGCTCCATGCTCACTAACACCCGTGTGGCGCGCGAGCTGGGCTACCTCAACATCGACGATGCCGATATTATCGATGCCTTCGACATTGATAACCTGCCTGACGACAAGATCGTTGTCATGTGCACCGGTTCGCAGGGCGAGCCGCTGTCGGCCCTGTCTCGCATGGCCAACGGCGAGCACAAGACGCTCTCTATCCACGAGGGCGATACCGTCATCCTCTCGGCAACTCCCGTTCCCGGCAACGAGAAGGCCGTCCAGCAGGTCGTCAACAGCCTAGCCAAGCTCGGCTGCGACGTGTGGGATAAGAACCGCGCTCTCGTTCACGTCTCCGGTCACGGTAGCCAGGAGGAACTCAAGCTCCTGATGGCCATGGCCAAGCCCACCTACTTTATGCCGGTTCACGGCGAGGCCGTGCATCTGCGTGCCCATGCCCAGCTTGCTCGTAAGATGGGCATCAAGGATGATCACATCTTTATCCTCGATAACGGCGACACGCTCGAGATGCGCGGCGGTATCGTCAAACGCGGTACGCCCGTCGAGTCCGGCGTCGTCTACGTCGACGGCCTGCGTATCGGCGATACCGACCCCATCGTCCTGCGCGATCGTCAGAAGCTCGCCAACGACGGTATGGTTACCGCTGTTGCCATCGTCTCACTCAAGCACAAGAAGATCGAGGCCATCGAGTTCTCGGGCCGCGGCGTCTCGTTTGCCATCGACGACCAGTTCTCCGAGGATGCCTCCGCGTCCATTATGAAGACGATCGAGAAGGGCAAGTTCAGCTTCACCAGCAGCGGTTCCGATGCCATTCGCAAGGCCGTGCGCGATTCGCTTTCCAACTTTATCTGGAGCCGTACGCGCACTCGCCCGATGATCATCCCGGTCGTCATGGAGGTTTAGTTTGGCGCGCGGATCTGCACAAAACGCCAAAGGCAATAAGGCCAATAACCAACCGGCATCTGCTAAGGGTGCCGGTTCCCATCTGCGTGCCAATAAGGGCCACGAGGCGGACTTCGACGATTTTGAGCCCTTGGTGGAGCCCTCGGCCAATCGCGATATCGCCGGCGTGGTCATTGCCGTTTTGGCGATTGCGTCCTTTATTGCCGTGATTTCTCCGGCAACAGCGCCCGTGACGGCTGCTGTTGCCGGTTTTTACCACCTGGGCTTTGGCCTGGGCGCCTACGTGCTGCCGATCGTCATTTTGCTGTTTGCCGCCACGCTCTTTTTAGGCGAGGACTCGCCGCTCAACGTGCGCTCTGTTGCGGGCGGCGCCGTGGTCTTTATCGCCGTCGTCTCCATTCTTTCGCTGATGGTGCCGGGTACGAGTGTCTCGTGTGACCTTATGTTCACGCCGCAAAATTTGTCCGCCTCGGGTGGCTACATCGGTGCGTTTATTGCGAGTGCGCTGCAGAATGCCCTGGGTAAGCCTATCGCGATGGTAGTCCTGTTGGGCCTTGTCGTCGTGGGCTTGGTCATCATCGGCTTTTCGGTGGGTGGCGTGCTGCGCTCTGCTCGCGACCGTGCGGCCGATTTTGCCGAGCGCCGTCGTGCCGATGTCAACGCCAGCCCGTGGGGTGACGACGAAGCCCTGTCGGTGCCCGGCGTTGCCCGTCCGCACCTGAGCATTCTTCGTCAAAAGGGCTCCGATGCTGCCGTGACCACGGTCATGGGCAACGATGTGGACCCGGTTTTGGACGATGACGACGAGGACGAGAATCCGTTTGTCGACGTGTCCGAGTCGGTTGAGGCTGAGCGCGCTAAGACGACGCTGCTGCCGCGCCGCCATGCCAAGAAGGGCAAGGCTGCGCCTAAGCTCAATACAAGCGAGCCCGACCCGTCTTGGTCCGATAGCGAGATTGAGCTCACCGAGGGCGATGATGAGGATGACGAGGCTCCGATTGAGACCGCAAAGACAACTTTGCTGCCGCGCCGCCATGCAAAGCGCGACCAGGTAACCGGTCAGCTTTCGATGGAAGACGACCCCGATAAGATCGACGAGTCCGAGCCGCCGTTTGCCGTGAATCCTGTCTCGGCAGCACCTCAGATCCCCGACTTCTTGAAGCATCCCAAGGTTGCCGATACGCCTGCCTTGAGTGCTGTCGAATCGGCTGCGGCCAGCGATGGGGGAACGGACGGCGGCGCCGCAGATAACGAGGGCGAAGAAGAGGACGGCCTCAAACTTCCGCCACTTGAGATTCTGCATGCCAACCCGCAGTCGGCTTCCGCTGCGTCTTCGGACAAGGAGCTGGAGCAAACTGCCGAGTCGCTGCAGTCGACCCTGCTTGAGTTTGGCCGCAGCGCCCGCGTGGTCGGCTGGATCGCCGGCCCCACGGTGACGACCTTTAAGCTGCAACCTGGCGAGGGCGAGCGCGTGAGCAAGATTTCGAGCCTCGAGGACGATATCGCGCTTTCGCTCGCAGCTCAGTCGGTTCGTATCTTTGCCCCGATCCCCGGCACGTCGCTCGTGGGTATCGAGATCCCCAATCGCAAGCGCCAGAACGTCAACCTGGGCGACGTGCTGCCCTATGTGAAGGGCGGTCCGCTCGAGCTGGCCATCGGTCGCGATGCCGAGGGTACGCCGGTCGTCGCCGACCTCGCCAAGATGCCCCACCTGCTGATCGCCGGCACGACCGGTTCTGGTAAGTCGGTGATGATCAACTCCATCATCACGACCCTGCTCATGCGCGCGCTTCCCGAGGACGTTCGCCTGATCATGGTCGACCCCAAGCGCGTCGAGCTTGCGGGCTATAACGGTCTGCCGCATCTTTACGTGCCTGTAGTGACCGAGCCCAAGCAGGCCGCGAGCGCTCTGCAATGGGCCGTGTCCGAGATGGAGCGTCGCCTGAAGGTCTTCGAGCGTCTCAATGTACGTAAGATCTCGACCTATAACGAAAAGCAGGCCGCCGGCGAGTTTGAACATTACGATAACCCGCCGCAAAAGATGCCCTATCTGGTCATTATCATCGACGAGCTCTCGGACCTGATGATGGTCGCCGGTAAGGATGTCGAGGCCTCGATCGTGCGTATTGCTCAGCTGGGCCGTGCCGCCGGTATCCACCTTATCGTGGCCACGCAGCGCCCGAGCTCCAACGTGGTGACGGGCCTCATTAAGGCCAACATCACCAACCGCATCGCCTTTAACGTCGCCACGGGCATCGACTCGCGCGTCATCATCGACCAGATGGGTGCCGAAAAGCTCACCGGTTTGGGCGACATGCTGTTCTCCAAGGTCGACTGGGGCAAGCCTCGCCGTATTCAGGGCTGCTTTGTCTCGGACGATGAAATCAACGAGATTGTCGAGTTCGTCAAGTCGCAAAGCGAGCCCGACTACCATGAGGAGATCCTGTCGGCTGTGGCGCCCGCTTCCATGTCCATGGCGGGTGGCGGCATTGTCCGCACCGGAGTTGCCGAGCCGCAAGACGATGATCCGCTCATTTGGGAAGCCGCCCATATTGTGGTGGAATCGCAGCTGGGCTCCACATCTGGCCTGCAACGCCGCCTTAAGGTTGGCTATGCGCGCGCCGGGCGTATTATGGACATGCTGGAAGAAAAGGGTGTCGTCGGCCCGCCCGACGGTTCCAAGCCGCGCGAGGTCCTATTGGACGAGGAGGGGCTTGCCGCGCTGGAATCTGTCGACGCCGAGATGGCACGTGAAGATTGTGAGTTTGGAGGATTCTGATGGCTGCACGCTTTGGTGACATGCTGCTCGAGCAGCGTCGCCGAATGGGCCTTTCCATTCAGCAGGTCGCCAACACCATCAAAATCAGGCCGCAGATCATCGAGTTTTTCGAGACCGGTAACTTTGCTTCGATGCCGCCGCGCGGCTATGCGCAGGGCATGATTTCGAGCTATGCTCGCTTTTTGGGCCTCAATCCGCGCGAGGTCGTCAATGCCTACTTTGACGACCTGATGGCATACGAACGCGAGACATCGCAGCAGGGCGGTCGTTTTCAGGACGCCGCCGGCTACGTCAATTCGCGTTCTTCGGTCGATAACGGGCGCTTCCTGATGGTTCAGGGCGGTCGTTCGACTCGCTATGGACAGCGTCCTCAGCAGGCCGGTTATATTACTGAGACGGGTTCGGGCGAGGAGATTCGCTCACAGCGTGACCGGTTCCGCAGTACGCCGATGCCCGAGGACCGTGCACTTCCCGCTGCTCGCGGCGTGGCGCGTGACCCTCGTGCCGGCTACGGCGACGGCGGCTATTCCGATCGCGGTTACCGTGGTGCCTCTACGGGACGCTCTCGCGGTGGCTATGCGGATGCCGATACCACGCAGGTGACGCCGCGTCTTCGCTCTCAATCACAGCCGTATGGCCAGCGCTCTTCGGCTCCGCGTTCGGGCCAGCGTGGCTATCAAGGCCGCGGTGAACTTGCGCCCCGCTCGGGTCAGCGCAGCCTTCAGGGCCAGGGTGGCTATCGCGGCCGTTCCGATAGCAATCGTGGTCGTATGCCTCAGGGAGGCGGCCGCAGCAGTTCCAGTCGTGGACGCGGCGGATCACGTACTCCTCAAAACAACGGGCTCGATCCGCGTATCGTCTACGCCGGCATCGGCGCCGTGGCGCTGCTGCTGATCGTGCTCATCGTGGTGCTCCTGCGTGGCTGCGGCTCCTCGGCGCCCGAGTCGACGCCCGAGACGCCCGTTGCCACCAAGACGACGACCAAGAAGTCTTCTAAGAAGACCGAAACGGTCGACGAGGACGAAGATACCGATGAGGCGACGAATGAGTCGACTGACTCGGACGCTACCAAGACGACGGCCAAGAAGGAAGAGAACGAGGTCACGAAGGTCAAAGTCTCCGTTGCCAAGGGAAAGACCGCGTGGATTGAGGTCAAGGTCGACGGCAAGTCGGTCTATGGCGCCCAAGCGACTGGCCCCTTTGAGCAGGAGTACACGCCCGAGTCCTCGATCGAGATCACCACGTCCAAGCCTTCCGATGTCACCGTTACCAAGAACGGTGAAAAGGTCCGTTACGATACCAAGACCTCGGGCGTGGCGCGTGTGACGATCACCGTTCCCAAGAAGGAGACGACTGATTCCGAGAATGGTGAAAGTTCTGATGGTACCGACACCACCGATGGTGCCGATACCACCGACGTTACCGATGCCCAGTCCACGGATGGCGCCGATACCGCAACTGACGGTCAGACACCCACCGATTCTACCGACTATTCGTACGATAGCTACTAAGCCGCTCGTACGCGAAAGGAAACATCATGGCTAAAGATTCCAGCTTCGACGTCGTGTCCGAGGTCAACATGCAAGAGGTCGACAACGCCTTCCAGCAGACCACGCGCGAGATTTCCCAGCGCTATGACCTTAAGGATTCCGGCGCCACGATCGAGCTTTCGAAGGGCGACAAGCTCTTTACGATCAGCGCCCCGGCTGACTTTGTCTCTAAGCAGATTATCGACGTGCTGAGCTCCAAGCTCATCAAGCGCGGCATCGACCTCAAGGCTGTCTCGTGGGATGCTCCGCAGGCGGCGTCGGGCGGCACCGTGCGCGTGCTCGGCCATATCGTCGAGGGCATCGACCAGGCGACCGCCAAGAAGATCAACAAGGACATCAAGGACCAAAAACTCAAGGTCAAGGTGACCATCGAGGCCGACAAGCTGCGTGTTTCCTCTGCTTCGAAGGACGCGTTGCAGACCGTGATTCAGTTCCTGCGCGACCAGGATTACGGCCAGCCGCTACAGTTCACCAACTACCGCTAATATCATTCGAAAGGACCGCTCTCCAACATGGATACACCGTTGGGCTCCGTGCTCTACATCACCCTCGGGTGCGCTAAGAACGAGGTTGACACCGACCGCATGCGTTCTCTTTTGACCGCCGCAGGCTACGAGGAAGCATTCGACCCGCAGGATGCCGATATCGCCATCGTCAATACATGTTCGTTCCTCGCCTCCGCAACGTCCGAGAGCATCGAGACCACGCTCGAGCTCGCCAACGAGGTTCAGGACGGCGTTCGTTCTTGCCCCATCGTCATGTGCGGCTGCGTGCCGTCGCGCTATGGCGACGACCTGCCTGACGAGTTGCCCGAGGTCGCTGCCTTTGTGAAGGCCGACGAGGAAGACGGCATCGTGGCGGTCATCGATGGCGTGCTGGGTGTCGAGCGCGAGATTGCCGCCTATATTCCTCAGGTCAAGCGTACCGTCGAGGGTGCGGTTGCCTACGTCAAGATTTCTGATGGCTGCAACCGCTTCTGCAGCTTCTGCATGATCCCTTACATTCGCGGTCGCTATCATTCGCGTAATGCCGAGAGCATTATCTCCGAGGTGCGCGACCTGGTTGCCGGCGGTGTGCGCGAGATCGTGCTGATCGGCCAGGACACGGGCATCTGGGGTACCGACTTTGCCGACGAGGACGTCGCCGATGGCTCGCCGAGCAATCTGGCGCAGCTGCTGCGTGCCGTCGCCGAGGCCGTGCGCCCGCACAACGTCTGGGTCCGCGTGCTCTATCTGCAGCCCGAGGGCATGACTGACGAACTCATCGAGACGATTCGCGATACGCCCGAGGTGCTGCCCTATATCGATATCCCCGTGCAGCACTGCGACGCGCGCATCCTCAAGGCTATGCGCCGTTCTGGTTCGCGCCAGGAGCTCGAGGACCTGTTCCGCGATCTGCGTGAGCGTATCCCCGGCATCGTGATCCGTTCCACGGCCATGGTCGGCTTCCCGACCGAGACCGACGACGAGTTCCGCGACCTCATCGACTTTATGGACACCGTCGGCTTCGACTACACGAGTGTCTTTGCCTACTCGCGTGAGGAGGGCAGCCTGGCCGCCAAGATGGAGGGTCAGGTCGATGAGGAGGTCAAGCTCGAGCGCGCCCAGGAGGCCATGGACCTGGCCGAATCGCTCGGTTTTGCTGCGACTGCCGCGCATGTGGGCGAGCGCGCCCAGGTGATCGTCGACGGTATCGAAGAAACCGAGGACGGCGCCGAGCTGATCGGCCATGCCTGGTTCCAGGCGCCCGATTCCGATGGCGCGGTGCATCTGGACGCCGGCGAGGCGTCCGTGGGTGATATTCTGACCGTCGAGTTTACCGATAGCTTCTGCTATGAGCTTATCGGTCATGTTGTGGAGTAGGAGAGCGTCGTGGCAAACGAGAGCAATAAGGAACTGACGAGTGTTTGGACGCCCGCCAACATCGTGACGTGCGTTCGCATCGTCTTTATCCCGGTGTTCATGATCGTGTCGGCGCTTTCTCACACGAGTGTTGCCGGTACGGATTGGAGCACCTTCGACGGCCCGCTCGCCGCCGCTGCCTTCATTCTGTATGTGATCCTGTCGTGTACCGATAAGGTCGACGGTTATCTGGCGCGTTCGCGCAACGAGATCACCGACTTCGGTAAATTCTTGGACCCCATCGCCGATAAGCTGCTCGTGTTCTCGGCCCTGCTGCTGTTCTTGGATTTTGGCGCGGTGACCGTGTGGTCGGTGTTCATTATCCTGTTCCGCGAGCTTCTGGTGAGCGCCCTTCGCATGGTCGCGAGTGCGGCCGGTGTGGTCGTTGCGGCCGATAAGCTCGGCAAGTACAAGACGGCAACCACGATGGTCTCCATTTGCGGTTACCTGTGCGTTTTTGCTATGGCCGGCTTGCACCTTGGCCCGGTGGCGCTGACGCTCGGCATCTACTCGGTGTCGCGCTTCCTGTATGCCGTTGCCGTTGTCTTGACCGTTATCTCGGGCGCCCAGTACTTCTGGAACTGCCGCAAGATCGTCTTTTCGGTCTAGGTCCTGGTGGGTATGACGGACTCTTTTGAGCAGATTTCCGCACATAACGAGGAACTGGCGCGCGATATCGTCGAGCGCGCGAGCGCTCGGGGTGTGACGGTTTCGACGGCTGAGTCGCTGACGGCGGGTATGATCGCCTCGACGATTGCGGATATCCCGGGCGCCTCGGCGGTGCTGCATGGCGGTGCGGTGACCTACTGCGATGAGATTAAGCATCGCGTGCTGGGTGTTGAGCAGGAGACGCTCGACCGCTACACCGCGGTGTCGCATCAAACTGCGCGCGAGATGGCGTCGGGTTCGCTGGAGCTGTACCAGAGCGATATTGCAGTGAGCGCAACGGGTTATGCCGGCCCCGGCGGTGGCACTGAGGACGATCCGGCGGGCACTTTCTATATTGGCTGGGCGCATCGTTCCGCCGATGGGGGCGTGCCGGTCGTGGACTCTGTGCGCTGCCACTATGAGGGCGACCGTTCGTGTGTTCGTGCCCATGCGGTCACGGAGGCATTGGGTCGCATTGTCTGCGTGCTCGATTCTATGGAATAGACGTGTTTTAAGGGGCCTCCGGGCCCCTTAATTGTGGAGATGGGGACCTCAGAAGAATTTAGCGTTTGTGCTGTTCATAGGTGTATTTTTGCCTGCCTTGTTCTTATTTGGCCCTTTATGGTCAAGCATTTGGTCAGTGTTTGGTCGGCTTTTGGTTGGGTTTTGGAAAGGTCGGCTGCATATGATTTATCTGAACGGTTGACCACGAACAGCCGTTCGTTTATTATCGATGCAGGTTGTTAAG
>CABRFW010000048.1 GCA_902470265.1 uncultured Collinsella sp. | reverse complement strand
GGTCTCCTCGCTGGGCTCGGGAACCGTGGTCTGGACCTCTTTGAGGGTGTCCATGATGTCGTCGTAGGAGATATCGAGCGAGCGCAGCGCCTCGGCGGCAATGCCCTCGTCCTCCTTGGCAAGCGCGAGCAGCAGATGCTCGGTGCCCACCTTATTTGAATGAAGATCGAGCGCCTCTTGCTTGGCCATGGACATGACCTTACGCGCGCGATCGGTAAAACGGTCTAACATGCTAGTTCCTCTTAGACGAGCTAGTTTTTTCAAACGCAAAGCGCCGCCCCGCGGCAGCGCTTTGGTCTCTTTACCCATATGGAGTATATGTTAACAGCTGGAGGAATATCTATAAACCCGGCTCACATGAATGCAGGTTATGACCGCATCGCGGGACTCACCGCGCGATGCGCGACGGGCGCCCCGCAAGAGAAACCCTAGACGTCTTTCACCACGTCGGGACTCGTCGCACGCGATGCGCGATAGGCATCGGCCTCCTTGGAGACGCGTTCGAGCAGCTCGGATGTATCGACGCCCTCGACTTGCGCGACCGTTTCCACCGTCTGCATGGCGACCGCCCTCAGGTACGCGCACGCGCTGTCCCCCGGCTGCTCGAGGTCTATCTCCTCGCCGCCCTCCCGGGCAAAGCCGACCGCCATCACAAAGCCCATGATGCCCGAGACCAGAAAGCCCACCGCAAAGCTCGAATCTGCCTTGAGCTCTTCTCCGTCGGGGTGGACGATCTCTCTCACGCGGTCGATGATGATCGTATGGATGCCCTGCACGACCTGCTCGGCGGCACCCGCCCTCATGGTGATGACGATGCGCCGCAGCAGGCAGCGGACGTCGCGCCGGTCGAACGCCGAAAGGTCGCCCTCGCTCGAAAAATGCCAGAGGGCATCGGTGATGAGCTCGTTATCCTGCAGCAGCTGGGCTATGGCGATGGCGACGAGTTCATCGAAATCGTGAAAATAGTAGTAAAACGTTCCGCGATTGCACTGGGCGGCGCGGGTCACCTCGCCAACCGACAGCTCGAAGATGCTGTTGTTCTCGATGAGCTCCCAAAACGCCTCGATGATACGGGTGCGTGCATCGGGCGCATCGGCGTCCTTACGCGGTCTCGCCATGCGCCTCACCGCACCCCTGCGCCTTGGCGTTCATGATGAGCATCTGAAGACGGTTCTCCACGTTGGCGAAGCTCACGTCGGGATCGTAGTCGAGCGGCAGGAACTGCGCCGTGGGATACTGCTCCTTGAGCGCATGGATGAGCCCGCGCCCCACGACATGGTTGGGCAGACACCCGAACGGCTGCAGGATCACGAAGTTGCGGCAGCCGCGCTTGGCGTGCTCGAGAATCTCCGCCGGAATCAGCACGCCCTCGCCCGCATCGAACGTATGGTGCAGGATCTTATCGCTCGCGCGCACGAGCTCGGGCATGCGCGTCGGCGGCTCGTAGAGCGGGCTCGCCGCGCCCAGGCGGTCGCAACGGTCGTGCGCGAGCTCGAACAGGTTGTCCGCCGTGGCGTACCAGGCCTTTTCGGGCAGCGACAGGTCGACGTGGAACTCGCGCGACTGCGCATGCTTGTAGAAATAGGTCTTGCGGATCACGTCGGTCATGCGCGCCTCGATGACCTCGAGCCCGTTGTCCTCGAGGTAGCGCTCGATCTCGTGGTTGGCGCCGAGATGGAAATTGAGCAGGTACTCGCCCACGATGAGAACGGTCGGATGCGGGTTCGAGCGGTCGTACGGAACGGCGTCCATGATCGCAAGCGCGCGTTTGAAGCCCGTCGCCTGGCCTCTCAGCCCGGAGCGCTCCATGCCCTCGATAACCTCATCGAGCGCGCGGTCGAACGCAGCGTCCGCCGCGCCCTTCTCGAGCTCGTAGGGACGGATGCGCCTAAGCATGGCCTCGAGGGCATCGATCATGGGAAGACCGTAGGCGATCTGGATGCTCGGGCCAAGGCCGAGCTTGAAGCCCGGATGCGCATTGTGGGCATCGACGTCGTCGTTGGTGAGCACCGGGACATAGTCGTATCCCGCGTCGTCGAGCGCGCGGCGCAGCAGGGGCATGTAGTGCGTCAGGCGGCAGTCGCCGATATACTTGCCAGTCACCACGGCGACGTCGTGCGGGTCGTACTTACCGCTCTCGAGTGCCGCGAGCGCCTCGCCGATCACGATTTGCGCGGGGAAGCAGATGTCGTTGTGCACATAGCGTTTGCCCAGGCGGATGGCATCCTCGCGCCCGATATCAAGGGCCTCGGCGCGCACGCCCTGATTGCGCATCGCCGCGGTCATGAGCCTGCAGAACGCATGGGAGGTGTTGGGGACCAGCGCGATCTTGTCGTGCCGGTCGCGCTTGGTGTACTTGACCTTATACGGGTCGTCGAGCGGATGGACCGCGTGCACCCGGGCGCCCTCGGCACGCTCCTCCGCGCGACGACGGTTGACCGACTCGATAAACGAACGCACGCGAATGCCCATGGGACCGGCGACGTCGCTCTCATCGAGCTTGATCATCATCGGAACCTTGGAGCCCATCTCGCCCATCATGCGCGCGATCTCGTCGGTGAGATACGCATCGTGGCCGCAGCCGAAGCTGCCCATCTGCACGAGCTCGAGCTCGGGCGTCGATGCGACGATGACCGCGCACGACAGCATGCGCGCATGGTAGTTGTTCACGATGTCGATGCGGCTGTTGGAAAGATCGACGTTGCAGACCCCCGGCACCGCATCGGGCGTCAGCACGGGGATGCCGCGCTCAGAGAAGAGCTTGGGCAGCCCGTGGTTGACCAGCGGGTCGTTGTGGTACGGGCGCGAAGCGATCACCACCGCGTAGCCGCCGTCCTCGTGCACGTTCTCGAGCACCTGCCTGCCGCGCAGCTGCAGCTGGTTCTCAAACGTCTCCTGCGCGCGGTCCGCCTGCTCGGTCGCCTTGGCAACCAGGTCGGCATCGATATCGAAGGTCTCCTTGCACCACGCCTTGAGCTGGCGGTTTCGGTCGCCCTCGTCGTACCAGTGGAACAGCGGCGTATCGAACGGAACGCCGAAACGCTCCTCCGGGTTATCGGAATTGCGCATCACGTAGGGGTATCCCTTTACGACGGCGCACATCCACTCGCTGGTAGAGGCGGTGTTTTCGGTGGGCACCGTCGTGATGATGGGCATGAAGATGCGGTCGACGCCGGCGTCGACGAGATTGCGGATGTGCCCGTGGACGAGCTTGGCCGGGAAGCACACGGTGTCGGATGTGACGTGCGCCAGACCGCGCTCGTACATCGCCTTGGTGCTGCGTCCCGAGACGCGCACCTTAAAGCCGAGCGTGCTGAAGAACGTCGACCAGAACGGCATGGTGTCCCAGAACTCGAGCACACGGGGAATGCCGATCGTGACATCGCGCCCCCCGCAGACGGGAACCGTGGGGTACGACTCGAACAGCAGCTTCTCGCGGTCGACAAAGAGATTGGGGGCAGCCGCGGTCCGGTCGCGCCCCGTGCCGGGTGCCTGTGCCTCGCAAGCACCCTGCGGACGCAGCTCCTCCGCCGCGGGAACCTCGCGCACGAGCTCATCCCATGAGATGGCGCCGCCGCGCGGGCAGCGATTGCCCGTGACGTAAAGCGAGCCGTCGCCAAATGCCACGACCGCGCGCTGGCAGCGGTTGTTGCACCGACGGCAGGTAACGCCGCCGAACTCGCGATGCTCGAAGCGCTCCACGGCATCGAGCCCGATAAACGACGTGCCGGCGTCGCCCTTGCGGCATTCCTCGCGCGCGAGCAGGGCGATACCGATAGCGCCCATCAGCCCCGGGTGGGGCGCACGCGTGACGGGTTTGCCCAGATACTGCTCGAATGCGCGCAGCACCGCGTCGTTTCGGAACGTGCCGCCCTGGACGACGACTTTGTCGCCCAGACGGTTGAGATTTGAAACGCGAATGACCTTGGTGAACACGTTCTCGATAATCGAACGGCAGAGACCGGCCATGATGTCGCCCGGACCCTTACCGCGCCGCTGCTCGGAAACGACGCTGCTGTTCATGAACACCGTGCAGCGGCTGCCGAGAACGGCGGGGGCTTTGGACGAAAATGCCTCGGTCGCGATATCCTCAACGGCTATTCCGAGGTTTTTGGCAAAACCCTCGAGGAACGAGCCGCAGCCCGCAGAGCACGCCTCGTTGACGACGATATCGGTCAGCACGCCGTGGTTGAGCCAGATGGCCTTCATATCCTGTCCGCCGATGTCGAGCACGAAGGTCGCATCGGGAACGCATGCGCACGCGGCGCGGGCGTGCGCGACCGTCTCGACCGTATGGTAGTCGGCGTGGAACGCGCGCGCGAAAAGCTCCTCGCCGTATCCCGTGGTGCCCACGGCATCGATCGCAAGTGTGACTCCCGCTGTCTCCCAGCGGTTCTTCAAGCTGACAAGACCCTGTTGGGCGACGTCGAGCGGTCTGCCGTTATTAGACGCGTAGAACGAATCGACAAGCTCACCCGCCTCATCGACCAGGGCGAACTTGGTCGTCGTGCTCCCCGAATCGATACCGAGCGCCACACGCACCGTCTCTCCGGGCGCATACGCATCCGGACCCTTTGCCGGCGTCTCTTTGCCATGGCGTGCCGTAAAATCCGCCTGCTCGGCAGGTGTGGCAAAAAAGGGCTGGGCAAGACGTCCCTCCCCGCTTGCGGGCGCGACCGTCTCGAGCTTATCCAGCCGGACAAAAGCGTCGGGAAGGTCGATCGGTTGGGACGATGCGAACATGTCGGTCAGCGACAGGGCGGCACCGCGCGCGACCATGATCTGCGGATCGCGCGGGACGATAACCTGATCGTCCGATAGATTCAGTTGCTCCCGGAACACGCGGACCAGCGTGGGGTTGTAGGCGAGCGTACCGCCCTCGAAGATTACCGGCGGCTCGATGTCGATACCCTGGGCCAGACCGCCGATCGTTTGGCGGGCGACCGCGTGAAGCGCCGAAAGCGCCAGGTCGGTGGTAGGAATGCCCTCGTTGAGCAGCGGCTGGATATCGGTCTTTGCGTACACGCCGCAGCGGCCCGAGACCTCGTGGACGGTCGTTCCCCGGCTTGCGAGCTGCTCGAACTCGCCCGATTCGGTGCCGACCCCCATGAGCTTTGCCATCTCGTCGATAAATGCACCGGTACCGCCTGCGCACGAGCCGTTCATGCGCATGTCGGCAACCTCGATGTCTCCCTTATCGTTGGTGCGGAAGAAGATCATCTTGGCGTCTTGGCCGCCCAGCTCGATGGCGCAGCGCGTCTGCGGATAGAACCTGCTGATCGCGAGCGCGTTGGCGACCACCTCCTGAACGTACGAGGCGCCCAGCGCGGTCGCGATATCGCGCGCACCCGAGCCGGTCACCGCAACGCGCAGTGACTCATGGGGAAAGCGCTCGGCGAGCTCGCCGAGCATGGCGCGCACGCTCGCTGTCTGACACGCCCCGTGGCGGCGATATCCCCACCACGCCTCGGTCATATCCTCGTGCATCGCGTAAACTTTGGTCGTCGTCGACCCTACGTCCAGTCCTACTAGCAACGCCATAATGCTCCGTCTCTCGCATTTTTCCTGCTAGAGATATACCACTCTACGTAATACAACAGACTGTTGTATTTAAACTCCGTATAAAAAGCGGCTGCCGAAACGCTTCAGCAGCCGCCGAATGCACCAACAGATTGTTCTGCGCGCTAGCACGTCGGGCAACGGAGCAGCACGGGCCCTCCGGTCATGCGCACCGCTCACGCCCGCGATGTCGCCGAGAGAGCTATCCACGCTTAGGGCTCCAACCAAGCAAGTCGCCCGCGCTCAGCAGATCCCTAAGCGAGCTACTCGCACTCAGGAGCCATAGCCTGCTCCAAGAGCTCGGCATGCTCCTCCTCGAAAACCGTCCCCACAGGGAAGGCGCGACGGAAGACGAAGTGGGAAATCGGACCGGCTACCAAAAGGTTCCACGGCAGCGCCATCACAAAATTATGCGGGATGTTGATCATCCAGATCGCGGGCACGGAATACAGGTTCGCAAGGATGCCGCCGGGCATGTGCGTCAGACCCTCGCAGGCACCGTACAGCGACATGATGATGACCATGGGAACGACCATGCAGGAGCTGACGGCGAGCGTCATGGCAAGTGGCGAGCTCTTGCCCGGCGTGACCAAGTACTTAAAGGCGAAACCCTTGGCGAGCGGGCTGGCGACGAACCAGTCGCAGCACATGGCAAAAATGTAGGCAACGGGGAAGCCGAGCCACGCAGCGGCAACGACCTCGCCGTTGATGGCCCCGTGCTGCAGGGCAACGTTGTAGATGCTCATCCAGAGCACCATGCAAAAGCACATGATAAAGGTGAACAGCAGGCTCTCTCGTTTGTTGATAGGCATAAAGGGCAGATTCCTCTCTGTGTTGTACCGCGGCGCCACGCAACAAAAACGGGCGGGCAAGATGGAGCTGTTGGGACTTCATCTCGCCCGCCCGTGATACGTGCGTCTGCGACTACTTATGTGGTGGAACCAGCCTAGCACGAAAACCCCGCGCTTCGTAAGCGTTGAGTTTATGAAGATGCAGGGCACCGATAATCCCCCGACCCCATAAGTTGCGGTGGAATACGGACTGTTTTGACCCTTTAAGCAGCAATTCAGTCCCTATTTCACCGCAACTCATTTGGTGCAAAGTGACCTGTCCTCCTTGCACCAATTAGCTGGTGTGGCGCCAGCGAGGGTCGGTGAGTGTACGTGCCACACCCAGACCAACGGGCAAAAACGCCACGATGAGCACTGCACGCACAAACCAACCGAGCATATTGACCGTATCGAAGGTGCACATGTAGTACATCGAGCGATACAGATACAGGCCCGGCACCATAATGACAATCGAAGGCACCGTGAGGGCGATGCGCGGGTAGGTGAGCTTGACTTCAGCCAAGCTTGCGAGCAGCCCCGATACCAGCGCGCCGATAAACGCTGCTGCCTCGGGAGGCATTCCCGTGCTGAGGCCCAGGAAGGGAATCATCGTCGGCGCATCGACAAGGGTCAGACGCAGGGTATTGGACACGGCGCCGATCAGCCCAGCTGCCGCGGCCATCTTTACCGGGCTGTTGAACATCACCGAGAAGCCGAATACGCCAACGAAGCTCATCACCACGCGCAGGAGCGTAAGGGCAAGCGGCGAAAGGCCCAGTGGGGCAAAGTCGTCCGGCGCTAGGCCAACACACTCGGCAACCATCCAACCTACGAGGGTCGCCATCACAATAATCGATACGGCATATGAAAGGCGCTCGATACCGCTTCGCATGTCGAGCTTGGCGATGTCGAGGCCCGCCGTAATGAGCGGAAAGCCGGGAATCACAAAGAGCATGGCGCCGATATAGCCTTCTTGGTGCGACATTGCCCCCGGTATGACCTGGCCAAGGCCGAGCAATGCCAGCAGATACGAAACGCAAGCGAGCGCAACGCCGGTCGTCAGCGCGCTGAACTGACCAAGGCCTTGCTTGAGAATATGGGAGCGGGCAAAGTTGCCGACACCCGCGCCCACAAACGCGCAGGCCATCTCGATAGGGCCGCCGCCGAGCAAAAAGACGAAGGCGCCGCAAGCACAAGCTGCCGCAAGGCCCTGTTGCCAGGGAGAGTAATCGGGTTTTGAACTCTCAACGGTCTTGAGCATCTCGTGGTATTCGTGCACGGTAAACCGGCGCCCATACGTCTCGATTTCCTTTAAGAAGCTCTCCATCATCCAAATGCGATGGGTATTGACTCCCGTTGTGGGCAGGCTGACAACCTCGTTAAAGCAGTGGCCATCTTCGATGCAGGTGCACTCAAACGACAGAAGACTTAAGTCAACGTGGATGGTGACACCGAGTACGGCGGCAACACGATTCATGGTATCGCGCACGCGCCAGGCACCCGTTCCGCTTGCCAGCATAAGCATGCCGGTGCGGCAGATGATGGATGATTTATCGGTGAGCGGCGCATCGACGGCAAGCTCATCGCCTGCCGTCACGATCTGGTGCCAGTCAGTTTTCATATGGAGCGCGCCGGCACGAACGCCGTGGTGCATGGGGGCTCTCGAAAGCAGCGAGTCAAGGCGCGAAGACTGTGGGGGCTCCGTTGATTCGTCCTCAACCTCATCAGTCTCTTCATCGACCAGATCAAAGGAATCAAGCGGCGCTGGCTCGCGACGGTCGATCAGCTCCTCGTCCTCATCATCAAAGTAGTTGAACTGATCGAGCATGTCCTCTTCGATTGCGCGCTCGCTCGCGTCGTCCATCCCGGTGCTCCCTTCCTATCGACTAACCCCCATCCTAGACAGCGACGGCTAAAGGAAACATAAAAGAGACGACTGTCATGCGAGCCATGTGCTCAACAGCCGTTGGGCAGTCGTTTAAGAACGTCCCCAATGACTACATCGATGTTCTAAGTGTCAACCAAGTCAACGCCGCAGGTGGAGGACGGACAGACACTATGACCCAATCCGAGGGCACTAAAAAGATAGGAGCCCCCGCTCGTGACCGCGGGTCGGGGCTGCGACAATGATGTTGAAGTGCCATAGGCGCAGCCGCGCCGCAACGAGGTTGGGAGGCTCCCATGCCAAAGTATTCTACCGCGTTCGGGATGGACGTCCACCTGAGGTCGACCACCGTCTGCGCCCTCGACGCGGACACCGGCGAGGCCGTGACGAGGAGGTTCCCCGGCAACCCCTGGGGCGAGATCGCCGGGTGGATGGATGGGTTCCCCGGGCCGTCGCTCGCGGCCTACGAGAGCGGCTACCTCGGCTTCGCCCCGCAAAGGGAGCTCGCCGGGCTCGGCGTCGAGTGCGTCGTCGCCGCGGTCTCGAAGATCCCCAGGTCGGCCGCCGACTCGGCCTCCAAGAACGACAGGAACGACGCCGCCAGGATGGCCAAGGCGATACTCGCCCACGACATCTCCCCCGTATGGGTCCCCTCCCCCGAGGTCGAAGGCATCAGGGACCTCGCCGGCGCCTACGACGGGGCGACCGCGCGCCTGGCGACCGCCAAGCAGCGGCTGCTCGCCTTCCTCGCAAAGCGGGGGTTCGTCTACGGCGGCACCACGCCCGCCGGCAACCCGAGGAAGTACTGGACCTACGACTTCCTGAGGTGGCTCGACAAGGTCAGGCCGGAGGACGATGGCGGGGTTCGGACGCTCGCCGCCCTGAGGAACGAGGTCGAGGCCGCGGCGGAGGCCCGGGCGGACCTGCTCTCCGAGTACAGGGCCGCCGTGGATGCCAGCCCGATCGCCGCGGAGGTGGCCGCCCTCCAGTCGATCAAGGGCTGCGCCTTCGCGCTGGCCGCAGCCTTCTCGGCCGAGGTCGGCGACTTCACGAGGTTCCGTTCCGGAAGGCAGGTCACGGCCTATTTCGGCCTCGCGCCGAGTCAGAGGTCGAGTGGCGACTCCGTGCGGCTCGGAGGCATCAGCGGCGCGGGCAACGCGCTCGTGAGGAAGCTGGCCGTTGAGGGCTCATGGTGCTACGCCGCGGCACGGCACCAGCCGAAGCTCATGCCGAGGGACACGGGCGTGCCCCTCGAGATAAGGATGCACGGGAGGAAGGGGTCCGAGCGGCTCCTGCGGCGGCGCGAGGAGATGCTCGCCCGCGGCATGCCCGCGGCGAAGGCCAACGCGGCCACCGCGGCCGAGCTCGTGAGGTGGCTCTGGGCCCTCGGCATGATGTGCCGGGAGGGCGCGGAATAGACATAGCCCCCGTCCCGGCGAGCCGGGCAGCCTTCGGGGATACCCCCTATTTCGCTGTGCG
>CABRFW010000047.1 GCA_902470265.1 uncultured Collinsella sp. | reverse complement strand
CAAGTAAACGACTCATCCAAATAATTAGGAGAGTTCCGCCTAAAGGGTGACTACACAGGACCCCCGCCGGGCCGCTTTGGGTTACTTTCCAAAACATTTCCGCAGGACGCAAAGGGCTCCGCCGCGCGAAGTGCGCAGCGGAGCCCTTTGCATGTCCGAGGACGTTTTGGAAAGTAACCCAAAGCGGCCCGGCGATCCTGCGGGAGTTAAACCCCTTTAGAACTTGTCGTGGAAGGTACGCGCAATGACCTCGTCCTGCTGCTCCTTGGTGAGCGTGTGGAAGTTCACGGCATAGCCGGAAACGCGGATGGTCAGCTGCGGGTACTTCTCGGGGTGAGCCTGAGCGTCGAGCAGCGTCTCACGGTTGAAGACGTTGATGTTCAGGTGGTGGCCACCCTTCTCGGCGTAAGCGTCGAGCATGTGGACCAGGTTATCGGCCTGAGTCTCGGAAACTTCAGAAACCTTCATAATGTGTCTCCTTCGATCGATAGGCGCCGGCCGAAACCGGCGCACTAATCAGTAATCGTTATTGTTAGTATAGCACTAACAATAGTTACTCGCCCAGCTGATCAAGGTCGATATCGCCAAAGAACACCTGATCCTCCTTGCCGAGCGCACTCGGGATGATGGAGAAGGTGTTGGAGATGCCGTCCTGAGCATCGCGGAACGGGAGCTTGGAAACCGAAGACAGCGAAGCGATGGCGCCGTGGCTGTCGCGCTTGTGCATGGGGTTAGCACCCGGGGCGAACGGCTGGCCAGCCTTGCGGCCGTCGGGCGTGGAGCCGGTCTTCTTACCGTACACGACGTTGGAGGTAATGGTCAGAACCGAGGTCGTGGGCACGGAGTTGCGATAGGTGTCGTTCATGCGGATGTACTCCATGAACTGGTGCACAACGTCGTGAGCGATCTGGTCGACGCGGTCGTCGTCGTTACCGTACTTGGGGAACTCGCCCTCGGTCTCGAAGTCGACGATGATGCCGTTCTCGTCACGGACGGGGTGGACCTTGGCGTACTTGATGGCGGACAGGGAGTCAGCCACGACGGAAAGGCCAGCGATGCCCGTAGCGAACCAGCGGTGCACGTGCTTGTCGTGCAGAGCCATCTGGATGCGCTCGTAGCAGTACTTGTCGTGCATGTAGTGAATGATGTTCAGCGAGTTGACGTACACGCCAGCGAGCCACTTCATCATGTCGTTGTACTTGGCCACAACGTCGTCGTAATCGAGCGTATCGCCCTCGACGGCGCGATACTTGGGGCCGACCTGCTTCTTGGAGACCTCGTCAACACCGCCGTTGAGTGCATACAGCAGACACTTGGCCAGGTTGGCGCGAGCGCCGAAGAACTGCATCTCCTTGCCGATGCGCATGGAGGACACGCAGCAGGCAATGCCGTAGTCGTCGCCGTGATAGACGCGCATGAGGTCGTCGTTCTCGTACTGGATCGAGGAGCTGGCGACAGAAGTCTTGGCGCAGAACTTCTTGAAGTTCTCGGGCAGACGGGTCGACCACAGAACGGTCATGTTGGGCTCGGGGCTGGTGCCCATGTTCTCGAGCGTGTGCAGGTAGCGGTAGCTCATCTTGGTAACGAGCGTACGGCCGTCAACACCCATGCCGCCGATGGACTCGGTGACCCACTGCGGGTCGCCGGTAAACAGGGCCTGGTACTCGGGGGTACGGGCAAACTTGACCATGCGGAGCTTCATGATGAAGTGATCCACGAACTCCTGGATCTGCTCCTCGGTGAAGGTACCGTTGGCAAGGTCGCGCTCAGCATAGATGTCGATGAACGTAGAGGTACGGCCGATGGACATGGCGGCGCCGTTCTGCTCCTTGACGGCAGCAAGGTAGGCGAAGTACATCCACTGGATGGCCTCCTGCGTGTTGGTAGCAGGGTTGGAAATATCGAAACCATAGGTCTCGGCCATCATCTTGAGCTCGCCGAGGGCGCGGATCTGCTCCTGCAGCTCCTCACGATCGCGGATGTTGTCGGCGGTCATGACCGTCGGGGTGGAAGCCTTCTGGGCCTCCTTGTCCTTGATCAGGTAGTCGACGCCGTACAGGGCGACACGACGGTAGTCGCCGATGATGCGGCCGCGGCCATAGCCATCGGGCAGACCGGTGATGATGTGAGCCGAGCGGCAAGCACGCATCTCGGGGGTGTAGACATCGAAGACGCCAGCGTTGTGGGTCTTGCGCTCGAAGGTGTAGCGCTCGACAACGTTCTCATCGACCTTATAGCCGTGCTGGCTGGCAGCCTGGCAAGCGATGCGGATACCGCCGTTGACGTGCAGCGCGCGCTTGAGCGGCTTGTCAGTCTGGAGACCGACGATGGTCTCCTTCTCGCGGTGGGCGTTATCGATGTAGCCAGCGGGGTGGCTCACGATACCCGTGACGGTCTTGGTGTCCATATCGAGGACACCGCCCTGCTCGCGCTCCTTAAGCAGCAGGTCGAGAACCTCGCCCCACAGCTCCTTGGTACGCTCGGTCGGGCCGGCGAGGAACGACTCGTCGCCCTCGTAGGGGGTGTAGTTCTTCTGGATGAAGTCTCGGACGTCAACCTCTCCCGTCCAAATGCCTTCCTTGAAGCCTTCCCATGCCTCCTGCATTGTGTAACCACGCTCCTAGTTACGTGTAATGCGGCGCTCTCTCACACCGCTGCTTATTGAATTCTTGAATGTTCGGCTTGCACTACCGGCTTCTTCCGTTCTTCACCACACATTGGTGCAGGGAAAACGTTTGTCCACCTTGGAACTACAACCCAAAACCCAAGATTTCACCCGTTTGAGAAGGATAACATAGCGACCCTCTCCATCTGGGCTGTTATATGTTTCTTTTTTTATATCATAAGGACGTTTTTTACAAACCCGCAGGAAATGCGAGTGCAAACAACTACCGTTCACCGATTTGTATGGTATTTTTCCTTGCCTTTGTACGACGTTCGCTCTAGCTGTTATGCCAGCTTTAGCAGGGTAAAGTGTCCCAGAGACCCTACAGAAACTGCAGGGCAGCCACGGAATCCCCCGTGGCCGCCCTGTGGCATGGCTAGTTTTTAGCTTTGATTGCCGCTTGGCATTAGGCGGCTGCGGCGGCCTTGTCGGCCGTTGCCTTGCTATCGCCGTTGCCCTGGCCCTCAAAATGCTTGTAGCACCAGCTGGTGACCAGCGGGGTCAAAATAGCCGTAACGATTGCGCAGGCAGCAACCTGTGCCGTAGCCGTCGCGAGCACCGCACCGCCGTACATGGCCCCGTTGACGCTTGCCATGGCAGCAGGCGTGGCCACATTGGCTCCGGCGCAGCTCGAAATGGCCGCACCTGCGACACCCGTACCACCCGTGAGCTTATCGACCGCGATGACGGGAATTGCAAAGATCACCGAGCAGATCACGCCGAGCAGGATGCCGGGAAGACCGCCGTTGATAAGCTGGCCAAAAGTCATGGTCGAGCCCATGGCAAAGAAGACGAGCACGATGATGGCGGAAAGTGCCGGTGCCATCATCTTCTTAAAGCTGGGGAACAGGTTACCCAGAATAATGCCGACGACGATCGGCAGAATGGCGCCCACGAGCGACCAGCCGATCGGGGCCTGGCCGGCAGCGCCGAGCACGATCATCGTGACCGGAGGGCCGACAACCAGCGTGGTGATGGCGACAGCGCCACGCTCAGCCTCGTTGCCCATGGTACCCATCAGCCCAGCGTACATAGCGTTGTTGGCGCCGGTGCAAGCCGCCAGCATCACCATGGCAGAGATGCCAAACAGGTTGTCGTTGAACACATAAAGGATGAGCAGCGACATGGCAACGACCACGATCTGCTTGACGGCGATGATGATGGCGCCGCGGGCAGCGGCGGCAGGAGCGCTCTTAAACGAAATCGTCGTACCGACGATGAGCAAAAAAGCGCCCACGAGCGGGCCAGCGCCCTGCTGGGTCATGCCAAGCGTAAAGCTGCCGAGCGTTTTGAACAGGTCGGGGAATAGCGTGTTGAGCAGACAGCCCAACAGAAGCGGCACCAAGATATTGGCGCCCGGGATGGAGGACATCTTAAAGAACGGCTCCTTTGCCGCCGGCGCCTCCACCGCAGTCGATTCACTCATATATATCTCCTTTGGATGCATGCGAATCGTAGCCGCATGCGCCTATATCAGAAAGAAGGCGACGGTCCCGAGTCGCAGGAGCCGTCGCCGAATAATCGTCGCGGAGTATTACCCGTCCAGAACGATGCCACCGTCGCAGTCACCGATCTCGCCGTTCACGAAGCTGGCGAGGTCGGAAGCGAAGAACAGCACCATCTGCGCAGGCTCGCTGGCCTGGGCGGCGCGGCCCAGAGGAATACCGTTGATGATACGCTGAGAGTTCTCGTCAGAGAGAATCGAGGTCATATCGGTCAACGTGAGCGACGGGCACACGGCGTTACAGCGGACGCCAAACTTGCCGCCTTCCTTGGCGACTGCCTTGGTCAGGCCGTTGACACCGGCCTTAGAGCTCGCGTAGGCCGCGGTGCCGAGCAGGCCGCCACCGATCTTGCCAGCGACAGAGCTCACGTTGACGATAGTGCCGGCATGGGCCGCCTTAAAGTGCGGGTACACGGCGTTCATCATAGTGAAGGTACCGTTGAGGTTGATGTCGATGGTGCGACGCCACTCGGTGTCATCGATCTCGTCGAACTTCTTGGTGCTGATGACGCCAGCGCAGTTGATCAGGATGTTGGTTTGCGGCAGGTCCGTAAAAATCTGCTCGACGGTCTCGCGCGCCTTGGGTGCATCGGCGACATCGAGCTGATAGAACTTGTTGCCCTCGCCAAGCTCGGCCACCGCGGCCTCGCCCTTAGCAGCGTTCCTTGCGATGAGCGCGACGTGTCCACCGCCCGCAACGATGCCCTTGGCAATCTCGAGGCCAATGCCCTGAGTGCCGCCGGTAACGATCGCGGTTTTGCCCGTGAAGTCAAATGCCATGACTCCAACCCCCTTGATTCAGGTGTCTCCTTGCGGGAAGTTGGAGCATCGCACGTGGCGATAAATGAGTCCCAGTCGTCATGGTGGTGACAACCCCTCGCCTAACCGCGGGCATAATAGTTCTTTGAAACGCTTCAGCGATTGAATTTTTTACTCTTTATGCGCTCTTTATATTGCCCACTGCATGAGACCCGAATACGCGGGTATCATCTTTCACCGAAAATAGTTTCTAGTGTTAGGGGTTTTCGGTGGAAGATACCGATTTCCATGAGCTTGGGCGTCAGCTCTTTACCGAGTTTGGCAGCATGCACCAGCGCGTTTCGCGCTTTGCCGACCAGGCTCTGGGTGGCGAGATGGCCGTCATGCGCGCCCTCATGCGCGCCGGCGGCTCGCTCACGCCGAGCGAACTCGCCGATCGTGCCTGGGTCTCGAGCGCCCGTATCGCCAATATCCTGCGCGCCCTCGAGGCCAAGGGTTGGGTCGAGCGCGAGCACTCAAAGACCGACCGTCGTCGCGTACACGTCACGGTGACCGACAAGGGATTCCAGGTCATCGAAATCAAACGCCGGGAATTCGAGGACCGCACCGCGGCCTTCCTCGAGCAGCTCGGCGAAACAGATACCCAGGAGATGGTGCGCCTTCTAAGACGTGCCAACGAAATTATCGACCGCAATCAAGAAAGGAGAGATGCCGAGTGAGGATTCTCAAGCTCTTTAAAAAACATATCCTGGCACTGTTCGCAGCTATCGTACTTATCGTAATCAGCTGCAACGCCGATCTGGCGCTGCCTACCTATATGAGCGACATCGTCGACGTGGGTGTGCAGCAAGGCGGCATCGCGTCGCCCGTGCCCGACACCATCCGTGCCGAATCGCTCGACGACCTCGAACTCTTTATGAGCACCAAAGACGCCAAGTCTGTGGAGGCCGTGTTTAGCAAGGCGGACAATAACGGCATTCGAACGTACAAGGGCACCGAGGAGGAGCGCGCCGACGGCGGCAAGATTGCCGACATCATGAGTCTGCCCGAGACTGTCGTCCTTTCGTTCAACCAGGGTATTGACGCCAACTCCATGGGCGACATGATGGGCACGTCCGGTGAAAAAGACAACAGCGGCGCCCAGGCCATGCCCACGCCCGAGCAGACGGCGGCGATGACGCCCGAGCAACTCGCCGAGATGCAGCAGAAGGCCGCAGCGGCGCAGAGCATGCAAAAGCAGATTGATGCCGACGGCGGCAAGATCACCATGAAGAGTATGCGCCTAGGTGTCAAGGGCGGTCTGGTAGACCAAAGCAAGCTCGTCGAGGGCGCCAACGATATGGCGGACAAAATGGGCTCCATGTCGGGCTCCATCGTGACCCAACGCGCCGTGAGCTATGTGCAAGACGAGTACAAGGCGCAGGGCATCGACCCCGCCGACGTGCAGAACGCCTACCTGGGCCGCATGGCGACCACGATGTTTGGTCTGTGCCTGATCTCGCTCGTCGCCACCATCCTGACCGGTGCCGTGGCCTCGCGCACCGCCTGCTCCATCGCCCGCGACCTGCGCCGCGAGACCTTCAACAAGGTTATGCACTTCTCGCCGGCCGAGGTGGGCAAGTTTAGCCAGGCCTCGCTCATCACCCGCTGCACCAACGACATTCAGCAGATCCAGATGGCCGCAACCCTGTTTATCCGCATGTGTCTGATGGCCCCCGTCATGGGCATCGTCGCCGTCATGCGCGTCCTGGCCAACCATACCGGCCTAGAGTGGACCATCGCCGTGGCCATCATCGCGGTCTCGGCCGTCGTCGGCGTGCTCATGGGCCTCACCATGCCCAAGTTCAAAAAGATGCAGAGCTTTGTGGACCGCGTGAACCTTACCGCCCGCGAGCTGCTCGACGGCCTTATGCCCATCCGCTCGTTCAACCGCGAGGAGCATGAGCTCGAGCGTTTTGACAAGGCTTCGCTCGACCTGATGACCACGCAGCTCTACACCAATCGCGCCATGAGCTTTATGATGCCGCTCATGATGCTCGTCATGAACTGCATCACCGTGCTTATTGTCTGGTTTGGCGCGCAGGGCGTGTCCGACGGCGTGATGCAGGTCGGCAACATGATGGCGTTTATCTCCTACACCATGCAGATCGTCATGGCGTTTATGATCCTCACCATGGTTTCGGTCATCCTGCCCCGCGCCGAGGTCGCAGCCGAGCGCGTGGAAGAGGTCATCACCTGCCCCACGAGCATCAACGACCCCGCCTCGCCCAAACTGCCCGCTGCCAGCGCGCCGCGCGGCGAGCTCACCTTCCGTGACGTGAGCTTCCAGTATCCCGATGCCCGCGCCGACGTCATCAGCGGCGTGAACTTCACCACGCATGCCGGTCAGATGCTCGGCATTATTGGCTCCACGGGCTCGGGCAAGTCCACGCTTGTACAGTTGATTCCGCGCCTGTACGACGTCACGGGCGGCAGCATTTCGCTCGACGGCATCGACGTGCGCGACATGACCCTCTCTGAGCTGCGCCGCCGCATCGGTTATATTCCGCAGCAGGGTCGTCTGTTCTCGGGTACCGTCGAGAGCAACCTCAAGTTTGCCGGCGACATGGTAAGCGATGATGACATGCGCCAAGCCGCGCGCATCTCACAGGCCGAGGACTTTATCGCCGAGCGCGAGGGCGGCTACGACTCCCCCATCAGCCAGGGCGGCTCCAATGTTTCGGGTGGTCAGCGCCAGCGCCTGGCCATCGCCCGCGCGTTGGCCAAAAAGCCCGAGGTCGTGGTTTTCGATGATTCGTTTAGCGCCCTCGACTACAAGACCGACGCTCACCTGCGCGAAGAGCTTGCCAAAAACGTTACCGACGCCGCGCTCGTGGTCGTGGCCCAGCGCATCGCGACCATCATGCACGCCGACCAGATCATCGTGCTCGACGACGGCCACGTGGTGGGCACCGGTACGCACGAGGAGCTGCTGCGCAGCTGCCCGGCGTACCTGGAGATCGCACAGTCGCAGCTTTCCGCCGAGGAGCTGGGGCTTACCCAAGAAGAAATTGCAGCCGTCATGGAAGGAGGCGAGCGCTAATGGCAGACGAGACCAAGACCCAAATTCCCAAGCCCACCCGTCAGCGTGGACCCATGGGCCGCATGGGCGGCATGCGTCGCGGCGAAAAGGCCAAGGACTTTAAGGGCACCATGAGGCAGCTGCTCGGCTATATCGGCCAGCACAAGATTGCCGTGTTTGCCGCCGTCGCCTTTGCCGTGTGCTCGGTCATCTTTAATATTGTGGGACCCAAGGTGCTCGGTCAGGTTACGACCAAGCTGTTCGAGGGCCTGGTCGCCAAGGTCAACGGCACCGGCGACGTTGACTTTGACTGGATCGCCAAGACGCTCGGCTTTTTGCTCTGCCTGTATCTGGCGAGCTCTGTCTGCAGCCTGGTCCAGGGCTGGCTCATGACCGGCGTCACGCAAAAGATCTGCTACCGCATGCGCAAGGAGATCGCCGCCAAGATCGCCGTCGTGCCGATGAGCTACTTCAACGGTCACAGCAAGGGCGACGTGCTCAGCCGCATCACCAACGACGTCGATACACTCGGCCAGTCGCTCAACCAGAGCGTGACGCAGCTTATTACGTCCGTCACGCAGATTATCGGCGTGCTCGTCATGATGCTTTCGATCAGCCTGCCGCTCACCGGCGTCACCGTGCTCACGCTGCCGGCCGCCGCGATTATCTTGATGGTGATGATTCACTTCTCGCAGCCGTACTTCCGCGAGCAGCAGCAGGTTCTGGGCGCCGTCAACGGCATTATCGAGGAGGACTTTGCCGGCCAGAACGTCATTCAGGTGTTCGACCGCGCCGAGGCCTCGATTGAAGAGTTCGACCGTCAAAACGACCGCCTCTTTATTAGTGGCTGGCGCTCGCAGTTCCTGTCGGGCCTGATGATGCCGCTTATGAGCTTGGTGGGCAACATGGGCTACGTGGGCGTCGTCGTGGTGGGCGCGCAGCTCGCGCTGACCGGCAATGCCACGCCCGGCGACATCCAGAGCTTTATCCAGTACGTTCGCAACTTTACGCAACCCGTGCAGCAGCTGGGCAACGTGAGCAACACGATGCAGTCGATGGCAGCTGCCACCGAGCGTGTGTTTGAGTTTTTGGCCGCACCCGAGGAGGAGCAGAAGGCCGACGCGCAGATCCCTGAGAAGCGCCCCGGCCACGTGGAGTTTGACCATGTGAAGTTTGGCTATACGCCCGACAAGACCATCATCCACGACTTTAGCTGCGAGGCGCAGCCCGGCCAGACCATCGCCATCGTCGGCCCCACCGGCGCCGGCAAGACCACGCTCATTAAGCTGCTGCAGCGCTTTTACGACGTGGACGGCGGTTCGCTGCGCGTCGAGGGCGTCGACGTGCGCGACTGGGACCGCGCGGCGCTGCGCGGCGAGTTTGCCATGGTGCTGCAGGACACCTGGCTGTTTAACGGTACCATCCGCGAGAACATCCGCTACGGACGCCCCGATGCGAGCGATGCCGAGGTCGAAGCCGCTGCACGTGCCGCACGCTGCGACCACTTTATCCATACGCTCGCCGGCGGCTACGACTTTATGATCAACGAGGAGGGCACTAACCTGTCGCAGGGTCAGCGCCAGCTCGTGACCATCGCCCGTGCCATTTTGGCCGACCGTCCGGCGCTGATTTTGGACGAGGCGACCTCCAACGTTGACACTCGTACCGAGGAGCTTATTCAGCGTGCCATGGATGCGCTGATGCAGGGCCGTACCAGCTTTGTTATCGCGCACCGCCTGTCCACGATCCGCAACGCCGACGTGATCTTGGTAATTCGCGACGGCGATATCGTCGAGAAGGGCACGCACGACGAGTTGCTCGCCCAGGGCGGCTTCTACACCGATCTGTACAACTCGCAGTTCGACGAGGCGGCGTAAAAACCGGCGGCAAACAACCGCAATGCCCAGAAAACGGGGGCGCAGGACAACCTGCGCCCCCGTTTTGTGTCCTTCGAGCCTCGAAACGCGCTCCCCGAG
>CABRFW010000046.1 GCA_902470265.1 uncultured Collinsella sp. | reverse complement strand
TCATGTCCTTAAGACGCTCAATCTCTTCGTCCTTGTAGCGAATCAGGTCATCGCTCGCGCGCTTGGCCTGCGCGAGCTCGAGCTCATGCGCCGCCTTGACCTGTTCCTCGCGAGAATCGCGCACCGCCAGCTCGCTCGTCAGCTTGGCACGTGCCTCATCGCGCTCTCGTTCCGCCGCGGCGACCGCCTTCGACAGCTCCATTTTTGCAGAAAGTTCTTGCTCACGAAGCTGTGCACGAAGGCCCTCGGCCTCGCGCTCGGACTGAGTCTTAGCATTCGAGAACTTCTCACGCACTTCTGTCTGGTAATCGGAAAGCTTACGATTCGCTTCGTTTTGCGCAGCCTCGAGCTTACGCTGCGCCTCGGCCGCAGCAGTTGCGAGTGCCATTTCTTGAGCCTTATCTGCGGCGGCAAGCTTTGCCTGCAACTCCGCAATCTGAGCATCGCGCGCGGCGAGGTCATTTTGAGTCGCATTGCGTACCGCGGCTTCGGCAAGCTTTGCTTCGTCATCTTTGCGCCCCAGCTGCGCACGCAGGCTATCGATCTCGCGCTGCAGCTCGGCATTCTCCTTTTGAGCGTCGGCACGGGCTTCAACCGCCGCACGCTGGCTTGCGTTCTCGCGCTCTGCGGCAGCGCCCTCGAGCTTGGCGCGCAGTTCGGCAAGCTCAGCATCGCGCTTGGCGACCTCTTGTGCCAGCTGTTGAGCCGCAGCGTTCTTCTGCTCGACAAGCTGAGCGTTGCGCTGAGACTCCGCCTCCTGCAAAGCAGCCGTCGAACGCGAGCGCTCAAGCTCCAGCGCCTGCTCGCCCTCGCGCTGGACTGCCTTCACACGCTCATCCAGATCGCGCGAAAACTCGGCATCGCGCACTTGCTTGACGATGTCCGCATAGCCGGACGCATCGACCTTAAATACTTCGCCGCAATGCGGGCACTTAATCTCGTTCATAGCAGCTCCTCGATGGACGCAAATTTCGACCGCCTACACTCTACCGCGTCGCACGGACAAAAAAGGCGCCGCTGCCATAATGGCAACGGCGCCAGAACCACCACAAAGGTGCCTGTCCCCTTTGTCGCGGTTTGTGCAGTGGTTCAAGAATTACAGTCCAAAGAAGCCGAGGATTTGGTCTCGGCTTACGGGCTTGTACTCGTTGGCATCGAGACCGACATCGTAGCGAAAGATAGGGCGCTCGCGATCGCGGTTGCGCGCGTTGGTGCGGTCTCCCCTGCTGTGGATATGCCCGTGCAGCATGATGGCGCCACGTGCCTTGCCATTCCAGCTAAGCATGGGGTAGTGGCTCATAACCAGACGATGGCCCTTGGCATAGCCGGGGGCAATCTCCAGATAATCACGCACGTCTTCCCAAATTTGCGGCGCGTCGGGATCTTCCCAATCGCCGTCATGGTTGCCACGGATGAGCGTCACGTTCTGGCATTCGATGCGCTCGCGCAGGCGCACCGCCTCCGCCAGGGGCAAACGATAGGTAAAGTCTCCCAGGATGTAGAGGCGGTCGTCCACATCCACGCACTCATTGATGGCATCGATGACCTTGCGGTTCATCTCCTCGACTGAATCAAACGGTCGATCCATGTCGTGCAAGATATTCGTATCGCCCAGGTGCAGGTCGGCGGTAAACCACATCATCGTCTGTGTCCTCATTTCGCAACGCGTCTAACACGTGCCTAGTATACAGACGCTCTGGCGCGTCGGTTAGCCAAAGAGCCCGCCGAACAGTCCGTGGCGGCGCTTGTCTTGCTTTTTCGAAGCGTCACCCTGAGTTTTCTTGTCCTGCCGTTTCCTACGGCCCTGCTCCAACTCATCGTCATCGAGTAGCATATCCCACCCAAACGGATCGTCTGTCAGATCGAACAGGTCATCGTCATCAAACATGGCAGTCTCCCATACCGATTAGCGAGCATCCACCACATAGAGCCCAACGCGCACCTGATGCCACGGGCTGCGCTCGGGAGCAACCTGTTGCACGCGGGCCTCAAATACGTCCTCGTGGCCGTAATACATCATCAAGGACAGCGGGCCGACCTCGTTTCCCGGAACATAGCCAAGCTTGGTGTTGCCGTAGTAGATCGCAACCGCCTCGGGGTCATGGGGATTATCGCGCTCGGCACACAGCGTCAGCTTATCGCCCGCTTTAAGATCGCCCAGGACCAAGGCGCCATCGGCATACTGAAATCCTGCAATGTGAAATGACAGAAGAACACGTGAAGGCTCGTACATAGCAGCTCCTCTAACAGCCGGATAAACCGGTGTGTAACCTTATTGAGAAGTCTACGGTCCCGTGCGGACACAAATACATCCTGTCTGCGTCCTTCAATCGTTTGCCTCAACGCTTGCGCGACAGAACGCTTGCAGATAAGATAGGAACACGGATGGCACCCGTTGCCGCGGGTCTTGCCAACTCCGATACACGTTTTCATCGTGAGAAGTGGCCGTCTTCGCTTACGCGGGGGCGGCTATTTCATTCGGCCGATAAACAGACCGAGTTCGATAGCCGCAATCAACAACGCCAATAACGAAATAACATCGCTTACGTTCATACCAAATCCCTTCTAAAGGGAGTTGGCCCATCCGTGCTCCATAACAGTAGTCTAACGCAAAATGCAGGTAATAGGAACACTTGTTCGTATTACCTGCGCCCTTTTCTAATGCACAAACATGCGCACGAATTTGTGCTTCCAGCTTGCGTAGGGCGCATACCGAAACGGCACGTCCAGCCAGGTTGCCTTGTTCACGATGCTCTTCTTGTGGCTAAACGTATCGAAGCTCTCGCGGCCATGGTACTGCCCCATACCGCTCGCGCCCATGCCGCCAAAGCCCATATGGCTCGTAGCCAAGTGCATGATGGTGTCGTTGACGCAGCCGCCGCCAAAGGGCACGTAGCGCACAAAGCGTTGCTGAACCGCACGATCCTGGCTAAAGATATACAGGGCCAGCGGCGTCGGACGATCCGTAATAAACGCTTCGGCCTCGTCTAGGCTCTCAAACGTCAGCACCGGCAAGATGGGACCGAAGATCTCCTCCTGCATCACGGCGTCAGCGGGGGCCACGCCGTCCAAAATTGTCGGCTCAATCTTGAGCGAAGCCTCGCGCGCGGCACCTCCAAGCACGACCTTATCGGGATCGATCAGCCCGCGCGCACGCGCAAAATGCTTGGCGTTGACGATATGTCCGTAATCCTCATTGTCGAGTGGATGTTCGCCAAACATGCGACGGACCTCCTCCTTGATGAGGCCCAGCAGCTCGTCGTGCACGCGCGTATCGACCAGCAGGTAGTCGGGCGCCACGCAGGTCTGCCCCACGTTGAGCCATTTACCAAAGGCGATGCGCCGTGCCGCGACCTTCAAGTTTGCCGTCGCATCCACGATGCAGGGACTCTTTCCGCCCAGCTCAAGCGTCACGGGCGTAAGGTTTTTACTTGCGCGCTCCATGACGAGCTTGCCAACCGGAACGCTACCGGTAAAGAAGATCTTGTCCCAGTGCTCATCGAGCAGCGCTTCGTTCTCGGCGCGCCCGCCCTCGACAACCGTCACCAGGCGCGGATCAAATGCCTCTTCACAGATTTGCCTGAGCA
Organism: uncultured Collinsella sp.; assembly: GCA_902470265.1. Lineage (GTDB taxonomy): Bacteria > Actinomycetota > Coriobacteriia > Coriobacteriales > Coriobacteriaceae > Collinsella. Next base: position 6,594 of record CABRFW010000046.1, on the reverse strand, counting down.
CCGCGCTCGATGCCGGAGCATAGGCGCTCGGCTTGATGACCACGGTATTGCCCGCGGCAAGGGCGCCAGCGAGCGGCTCGAGCGTCAGCAAAAACGGATAGTTCCAGGGCGCCATGATGAGCGTGACGCCATAGGGCACGGTTTGCGTTTTGCACACGCTCACGGCGTTAGCGAGGTCGCACGGACGCAGGCGCGGACGACTCCATCGGGCCACATGCGCAATCTGATGTCGAATCTCGGAAAGCGATGTGCCAATCTCGCACATATAGGCCTCGTCATGCGACTTTCCCAAATCGGTCTTGAGCGCATGAGCGATATCGGCCTCGTGGGCCCGCACCGCATCGCGTAAACTCACGAGTGCGCGACGTCGAGCATCGACATCAAACGTGGCGTGCGTCTTAAAGTAGGCGCGCTGATCGCCGACGATGCGCGCAATTTCCTCGGTGTTCATGGCACCCTCCTAGTTCTCGTCCTCAAACATACCACCCGCGACGACCTCGTACATATGCTCGAGCTCCGAGCGGTCCATCAAAAGTGGAACGGGGTACAGGGGATTGGCCTCGGCATCGGCATGGGCCGCCATTTGCGGAATATCGGAGCGGCGAATACCCGAGACATATTTGGGGATTCCCAGGGCCTCGTTCATGCGGTCGACCCAATCGATAAAGGCCTCGACCGCAAGACTGTCCTGCGCGGTAGCCGGCGCAATGCCCGCCATGCGAGCAAGATCGGCAAGCTTGGGGGCGGCGGCGTCACCATAAGCGCGAAGCATGTGCGGCAGGATGATCGCGTTGGCCAAACCGTGCGGAATTCCGTATCGGCCGCCTAGACTGTGCGCGATGGCATGAACGTATCCAACATAGGAGCGCGTAAAGGCAACTCCCGCCTTATACGCCGCCGAAAGCATATTGCGACGCGCACGCATGTCGTCACCATGCTCATAGGCCTCGAGCAAATTGTCGTGGATAAGCTGCACCGCCTGTCGCGCCATCTTGCGCGTATAGGGCGTGGTGCTTCGCCCGATAAAGGCCTCGACGGCATGCGTCAGGGCGTCCATACCCGTCTGCCCCGTAATGGAGGCGGGCAGACCGCGCGTAAACTCGGGGTCGTGCACCGCAAAGCGCGGAATAAGCACAAAGTCGTTAATGGGGTACTTGTAGTGCGTCTCGTCATCGGTAATTACCGCCGCAAGTGTGACCTCGCTTCCCGTGCCTGCCGTGGTGGGGACGGCGATGAGCAGCGGCAGGCGACGATGAATCCGCAGCAGGCCGCGCATCTTGTTGATGGGCTTGTTTGGCTGCGCAATGCGTGCGCCCACGCCCTTGGCACAGTCCATGGCCGAGCCACCGCCAAAGCCGATAATGGCCTGGCAGGCGCTCTCTCGATACAGGGACGCCGCTTCTTCCACGTTTGAAACCGTGGGGTTTGCACGCGTTTCGGCATAGACCGTAACGCCAATCCCCCTGGATGCGAGCGCCGCCTCGAGCGGTGCCGTGAGCCCCAGACGGGCAATGCCGGGATCCGTCACGATAAGGACCTTCTGGATCGAGCGCTTTTGAAGCACCGCGGGCACATCCTCGGCATGCTCTAAAATGCGCGGCTCGGTATAGGGCAGGATCGGCAATGCAATGCGAAAAACCGTCTGATATGTTCGGCACCAGGCACGACGGGCTAGATGCATAAAGGAAACTCCTTCATTTGTTGATAGGTCAACATTTGCTCGCCCGATTGTACTCAGCAAAGATCGCAGACGGCCTCCCAATCGTTAATCAATCAACATCTTCATATCTCGAAATTGTTTTATTAAAAATCATTCCTAATAGGCTTCACATTTGGTTGCATTTATGGATAATAGAACTCGTCAAGACGCACGTCCGGAGAGGGCCCTTACGGGACCGGACGAGCGCACAATCGCCATCGATCGAAAGGATCGAATCATGAAGTTTGTTTGCCCCGTTTGCGGTTATGTGGAAGAGTTCGACGGCGACCAGCTGCCCGAGGACTTCAAGTGCCCCCAGTGCGGCGTTCCCGGTTCTCGCTTCCTGAAGCAGGAGGAGGGTCAGCTCGAGTGGGCTGCCGAGCACGTCGTGGGCGTCGCCAAGATGGAGGGCGTCTCCGAGGACATCGTTGCCGACCTGCGCGCCAACTTTGAGGGCGAGTGCTCCGAGGTCGGTATGTACCTGGCCATGGCGCGCGTCGCTCATCGCGAGGGCTATCCCGAGATCGGCCTGTACTGGGAAAAGGCTGCCCACGAGGAGGCCGAGCACGCTGCCAAGTTCGCTGAGCTCCTGGGCGAGGTCGTGACCGACTCCACCAAGAAGAACCTCGAGATGCGCGTTGAGGCCGAGAACGGTGCCACCGCCGGCAAGACCGATCTTGCCAAGCGTGCCAAGGCCGCTGGCCTTGATGCCATCCACGACACCGTGCACGAGATGGCTCGCGACGAGGCCCGCCACGGCAAGGCTTTCGCCGGCCTGCTCAAGCGCTACTTTGGCTAAGCCAAACGCCTGAGACATAACCTCAAGCTCGATGAGGCCCGGACCGTATTGGTTCGGGCCTTTTTCGTGCCTCACGAACTTGTTAACGCCCTGAAATAGGACCGCCTTCGGCATAGGCTTCTCGTCAAAAACTAAGTGAGTAGACTTTTTGGAACTTGCCGAGCACACCACCCATATTGCTTTATAAAGCCGCAGGTAAATGACTTGTTGCAAAACGGCCTGGTCGCCAAAGTGCCAAAAGTCTACTCACTTAGAACCGCAGCCGTCCACGATTGAGCCGTTTTGTGTCTAACGGGCATCTTCCCGTCGATTACTCCCAATTTTGTCCAGTCAACGAATAGTTCAGACCGGAGTAATGTCTCAGCCCTTTGCTCGTCTGAGCTTTTATCACGATATTCAGCATCGAGCATCCTGCATATGGCCTTAACGATCGCGCGGAATCTATCCTCATCGGATATCTGTCTGTGTGTCAGGAGAAGTACATCGTAGCCCATGGCCTGAAGGGCCGTCATGCGGTCAGCGTCACGCAAGCCATCCCCTGCGCGTCCGTGCGAGGCCTTTCCCTGACATTCAATGGCCACCTGTCGCCTGCCGTCCGGCGAAGAAAGAAGTAGGTCGATATATACACGGGACTTTTCCACAATCGCTCGAGCACTTGTGTTTAGCATCACTTCAACATTAAGCTCTATGCCGCAAAAACCTTCGCCTCCCAGGGCTCGCGGCAGTCCAAGCAACAAATACGCCTCGACCTCAAAAGGCGACGCGGCACCCAATGGAACGAGTTGCGATACCGCCATAAATCTATTGCCGCAACGCATCCCGCAAACATCTGAACAAAAACGGTCAAGGTCTCCGCCCAAAACCAAAGCGTCTCGACGCCATAAATTTGAGGCGATGCCGTCCTCGGACGGGCAGCGCACCCAACCGAACGTTGTCGAAATCGCGCCCGAATCAATTGCACGCGAAAGCTCCGCCTCGAGTGCCGCCGGCAGGGCACACACCGCAAACAAGCCACACATCTCCGCCAATACCAAAAGAAGCTGAAGATCCGTCAGATGCCGCGACATGATGAATGTCGTCAGTAGAGGAGATGTAACCAAAAACCCATGCTCCGTTTCCAGCACGGATTCCCTGGGGAGCTCACCAAGAAACAGCCGCTGCCTAATGCTGGCAGGACAAGTCCGTTTGTTTCTCGTCCGAACCAATGTATACAACGGAAAACCGAGCGCGACCGCAGCCGTCGGGTTGCGGGCGAAATCATATCGCTGCCGGTCTTCTTCCGGTCGTGGAAGCGGCGGACACAAAGCGCGGACTTGAGGAGGCAAACGCCAGTACCTAAAAGCCGATATGTCACAAAGTAGATCCTTCATAGGCACAGGAAAACACGAATTTCAACCCAGTCAGTCACGCATTGGCGCGAACGCACCAAAAATGGCGCCGAACGGACTGCAAAGTTTTCAACAGCCCTCCCCAACTGGCCAAAAGCTTGCCAAGAGCTGGACGAAGCCCTGTTGAAAACCCCATTTTTTTCTCATGCAGAAGCTTTACGCGGCAAGTGAGTAGACTTTTTTGAACATTCCGAGCAGGCCGGTCTTCCTGCTTTTCAAAACCGCAGGTAGATAGCTTGTTACAAAACTGCCTGGTCGCCAAAGTGCTAAAAGTCTACTCACTTAGATTGCAGAGTGCCCCCCATTAGCTGCAATTCCAAGGTAGTTAGTACTTTTGGACTCAGGTCGTCATACTGGACAAGAATATGAGTTGAGTTTTCAGGGGCAGATGCGCCATCGGCACACCAAAAACAGTCACCGATATCGATAAAAGGGATGCTCGAGCGCGTGAGGGCCCGTGCAATAGTGCTTCCGCCCGTTCCACGCTCCGCAACCACGGTGCAGTAAAGGCCCGCGTCTGCGTGTTCGATCGAGACTTCCCCTGCCGGAAATGCCTTCCGTACAAGCGCCGCCAGGCCATCACGCGCCTCGCGAGCACGAACGCGCACGCGGTTCACATGTCGCTCGTAATCACCCGATTCCAGCAAACGAGCCAAAGCGACCTGGTCAACAGAACTCACCGACGAGGCGTAAAAACCAAGGTTGCGCCTAAACCGCTCCATTAGCTCATCGGGCAGCACCATGTACGCTAGACGCAACGCCGATGACAGGCTCTTCGAAAACGTGTTGGTGTAGATAACCGACTGGGAGGCATCGATCGACGCGAGCGCGGGAATTGGCTTGCCGGCAAGGCGAAACTCACAATCAAAGTCATCTTCGATGAGGTACCGACCTGGTCGCTCGGCGGCCCAGCTCAGCAGCGCATAGCGACGCGCAATGCTCGTCACAAGACCGGTGGGATACTGATGGGACGGCATAAGGTGAAGGACATCGGTCCCAGTTTTCTGCAGAGCGCTCAGGTCCACGCCGTCGTCATCCAACGGGATATGTCGTACTTGGCAGCCCATAGCCTGATAGATGCGCGTCAGACGCAAATAGCCCGGGTCCTCAACAGCATACACCTTGTCAGCGCCAAGCAACTGAACCAACATGGTATCGAGCAGCTGGGCGCCTGCACCGATAACAATGTTGTTGGGGTCGACATTCATGCCCCTTGTCCCACGCAGATGGTGAGCAATTGCGCGTCGCAGCCGAGCGGTGCCCTGCGCCGGTGCGGGCGAAAAGATTTCGCGCTCATCTTCGGATGCCAGCGTCGCCCGTAGTGCGCTTTGCCAAAGCCGCGCCGCCTCCAAAGCGGAAGGAGAAAGTGCATCGAACAGCTCGACCTGTCCGTTGACATCATGCGCGCTGAGGCCCACAGAGACGGTATCTCGGTCGATGCCCTGCGAAGCCAAAGGCAAAACCGGTGCATCCGGAAGCTTGCAAGCGTAGTAGCCACGACGCGGCATTGAACAAATATAGCCCTCGGCAAGTAACTGGCTATATGCATTCTCGATGGTAATGACACTGATTCCCAGATGACTGGCAAAGGCGCGCTTAGACGGAAGATGCTCCCCCGCCACAATACGTCCAGCAACAATATCATCTCGAATTTGCTGGTAAACATACTCATAAAGCGATGCTTCGCCGCGTTTTTCCAAATTGTAGTCAAGCATGAGTTTGCCACCTGACCTTATCGAGCTGTTCAATCTGGTATTAGGCTGACATTATTATTATCTCGAAAACTGAGTATTTTGCCATACCCAGCTCCCCGATAGGATGTTCCGTCAAGCAATGCACATGCCAACCAAGGGAGCAACCATGGCAGAACAGACCAGCAAGGCCGATCGCGTCAAACTCAATCGCGAACTCGCGCAGATGCTCAAGGGCGGCGTCATCATGGACGTCACCACGCCCGAGCAGGCACGCATCGCCGAGGAGGCAGGCGCCTGCGCCGTCATGGCACTCGAGCGCATCCCGGCCGACATCCGTGCCGCAGGCGGCGTCTCGCGCATGAGCGACCCCAAGATGATCAAGGGCATCCAAGAGGCCGTCTCCATCCCTGTTATGGCCAAGTGCCGCATCGGTCACATTGTCGAGGCGCAGGTCCTGCAGGCTATCGAGATCGATTACATCGACGAGTCCGAGGTTCTCTCCCCTGCCGATGACGTCTATCACATCGACAAGACCCAGTTTGACGTCCCGTTTGTCTGCGGCGCCCGCGATCTGGGCGAGGCGCTGCGCCGTGTTGCCGAGGGCGCCACTATGATTCGCACCAAGGGTGAGCCGGGTACGGGCGACGTCGTCCAGGCCGTGCGTCACATGCGCAAAATCCAAAAGCAGATCCGCGACGTTGTTGCCCTGCGCGACGACGAGCTCTTTGAGGCAGCCAAGCAACTGCAGGTTCCGGTCGAGCTGGTGCGCGAGGTCCATGCCACGGGAAAGCTTCCCGTCGTGAACTTTGCCGCCGGCGGCGTAGCGACCCCCGCCGACGCCGCGCTGATGATGCAGCTGGGCGCCGAAGGCGTCTTTGTCGGCTCGGGCATCTTTAAGAGCGGCGACCCCGCCAAGCGCGCAGCCGCCATCGTCAAGGCCGTGGCAAACTTCACCGATGCCAAGCTCATCGCCGAGCTTTCTGAGGACCTGGGCGAGGCCATGGTCGGCATCAA
>CABRFW010000045.1 GCA_902470265.1 uncultured Collinsella sp. | reverse complement strand
TGCCCAGAGTCATCTTGATCTGCGGAGCTTCCTCTGCCTCGTGAACGTCGTTATCAATCTGTTTGATCTCGTCCACCAGCATACGGCTCGAGATACGCGTGACACCCTTGCCCATGACGACGGCTTGGATTGTGCCGTCACTCGATACCACGGAGCACGCGCGGCCTTCCTCACGTGCCTCGATGCAGAGTTTCTGCACCACGGTATCGGCAGAGACGCCCGTCGGCGAAAACTCGATGCGCACGCCACGGGCCGGCAGATTGGGGCGCTCGCTGGAGATATTGCCCGCGCCGTCAAATACGATCACAGCCTCGTAGCGGCCCTGGGCAAACGCAGCTACGTCATTAATGAGCGCCGTGCGCGCCATATCGTGAACGTCGCTGGAATACGGATCGTCAGAATGGTCGTACACGAGCTTTTCGTAGCGCGGCGTGCAGTGGATCACGTTGTAACCGTCGACCACCAGCAGCTCGGGCTTGTTGGAGTGCACCGTCGAGACTGGGTCGGCGATAGCCTGCGCAAACGCATTGCCGCCCACGCCGTAGGTCGCGGCCGAAACAATCGGCTTGGCCGAGCCCTCGCCAAAGCGCTTGGCCTTGGACTTGGCACGGTTCTTTTTGGACATGCGCTACTCCTCCCCCATGAGCTCGCCGGCGTTGCGGCGCAGCCACTCAAAGCACAGCGCCGTGGTCGCCTGGGCAACATTGAGGCTCTCGGTCATGCCGCGCTGGGGAAGCTTGGTCAAAAAGTCGCATTTCTCGAGCACCAGGCGCGAGATGCCGTCGCCCTCGGAGCCCATGACGAGCGCCACGCGGCCCTCGAAGGGAGCATCCCAGCAACTGCCTTCGGCGTGCTCGGAGGCACCGCCCACCCAAAAGCCAGCGGCCTTAAGATCGTCGAGCGCACGGGCGATGTTGGGCACTTGCGCGATAGGCAGATGCATGACGGCGCCGGCTGAAGTCTTGTAGCTGCCCACGGTCACGCCGGCGGCACGCTTGTTGGCAATGATGACGCCGGCCGCGCCCACAACCTCGGCGGAGCGCGCGATGGCACCAAAGTTGCCGTCGTCAGTCACATGGTCGAGCACCACGACAAGTGCCGGGCCCTCGCCTGCGCGGTCGAGAATATCGACGACATCGGCATAGGGGAAGTTGCCAACCTCGAGCGCGATGCCCTGGTGAGCGCCATGGCTCGACAGCGCATCGAGCTGCGCGCGCGGCACATACTTAATGCGGACGCCCGCGGCGTTGAGGTCATCGACTAGACGCGACAGGGCGGCATCGCGCTCCCCGCCCTCGGCGATGAGCGCACACTTGACTGGAAAACCGGTGCGCAGCGCCTCGGCGGCAGCACGGCGACCTTCGATAAACTCGCCCTTGGGAGCCTGAACGTTGTCGCGGTTGCGATCGCGCTGCGGACGCGCAGCCTGGGCTTGGGAGCGCTCGCGCTGGCCCCTGGGAGCGGCAGCGCGGTCATTGCGGCGAATCGGACGCGAGCCAGAAGCAGCCTGCTTGCCGCCACGAGGCGCACGTTTGCGATTGTCGGCCATAAAACGGCCTCCTTTAAATACTTTTCAAACAGGACAAAAGAAGCGACCGCTTAAGACGAATAGCTCAAGCGGTCGGTACGGGTTTTCCAAGTGCCCGAGATTGCCGTGAAAGAGGAGCGACGCGTACTTGAGTACGCGAGCGACGGTTTGAACGGCAAGGTCGGGTGCTTGGGAAACCCGCGGGGATTAGAGAGATTTGATACGGGTGCCGGCGGCGGTATCCTCAATGGTGAGGCCCAGGTCCTTGAGCTGGTCGCGGATGGCGTCGGCCAGATCCCAGTTCTTGGCGGCACGGGCCTCGGCGCGGGCCTCGAGAATCTTGGCAGCAGCCTCGTCCACGTCGTCGCCCGTGTAGGCGACCAGGCCGGCGGCAACGCCCAGCAGGCCCAGCGGCAGCTCGACCTTGGGCTCGGGAAGCTCGACGCCAAACGTATCGAGCAACTCGGCCAGCGTGTCGGCGGCGGCAAGCGCGGCGGCCTTGTCGGCAGCGTCGCCCGCCTGCTCCAGGTACTGGTTGCATTCAGTGACAAAGCCAAAGACGGCACCCATGGCACCGGCGGTGTTAAAGTCGTCGTCCATGCACTCCTTAAAGGCGGCGCGGGTCTCGGCGGCCTTGGCGGCAAACGCCTCGGATGCTGCCTCATCGGCATCGGCCGTCGCGTGGTTCGCAGCCCAGCGCAGGTTCTCGACCGTACCGGCGATACGCGTGAGCGAGTTCTCGGCACCCTCCAGGCGCTCCCAAGAAAAGTCGAGCGGTGAGCGATAGCTCGTCTGCAGCATCAGCAAACGCAGGGCGGCAGCGGAGTGCTGCTCGAGGACCTCGGCCAGCGTAAAGAAGTTACCAAGCGACTTGGACATCTTCTCGCCGTCGACCAGCAGCATGCCCGTGTGCATCCAGGTGTTGGAGAAGCCCTGGTGCCAGGCGCAGGTGGCCTGAGCGCACTCGTTCTCGTGATGCGGGAAGGCAAGATCGGAGCCGCCGCCGTGGATGTCGATCGGAGTACCCAGGTAGCGATGCACCATGGCGGCGCACTCGGTGTGCCAACCGGGACGGCCCTCGCCCCAGGGGCTCGGCCAGCTGGGCTCGCCGGGCTTGGCGGCCTTCCACAGGGCAAAGTCGAGCGGGTCGTTCTTGTCCTCGTTCTCCTCGATGCGCGCGCCAACCATAAGGTCGTCGATGTTGCGGCCCGAGACCTGACCATAGTTGGGATCGCTGCGCACGGCAAAGTACACATCGCCGTTATCGGCTGCGTAAGCGTGGCCCTGCTCGATAAGCGTCTTGATCATGGCGATCATGGGGCCGATCTCCTTGGTGGCGCGGGGGCGCACATCGGGATCGAGCACGTTGGCGGCGCGCATGACGCCGATGAACTTGTCCGAGAACTCCGTCGCGACCTCGGCGGCAGTGCGGCCCTGCTCGTTGGCGCGCTTGATGATCTTGTCATCGACATCGGTGAGGTTCTGGGCGAACGTGACCTCGTAGCCGCTCGCGATGAGCCAGCGACGAATCACGTCAAAGCTGATGAACGTGCGGGCATTGCCGATGTGGATGTTGTCGTAGACCGTGGGGCCGCACACGTACATGCGGACCTTGCCGGACTCGATGGGCTGGAACTCTTCCTTTTTATGGGTAGCGCTGTTGTAGATACGCATTCGTTACTCCTTAACGGTTTTCTGTAGCAGGCAGACGGCCCAGGCGCCGATTCCCTCGCCCTGGCCTTCCCAACCGAGCTTTTCGGTCGTAGTGGCGGCGACGCCCACGTTTTCGACGTCAACGCCCAGGGCATGGGCAAGGTTGGCACGCATGGCATCGCGGTGCGGGGTGATCTTAGGCTGCTGGCAGGCAATGGTGCAATCGGCATCGACAAACTCGAAGCCCAGCTCGCGCGCGTAGTCCATCACGCGAGCGAGCAGCACCATCGAATCGGCACCCTCATAGGCGGGGTCGGTATCGGGGAATAGCTTGCCAATGTCTCCCCCACGGCAGGCGCCCAGAATGGCGTCGGCCAAGGCGTGCGCGAGCACATCGGCATCCGAGTGGCCCAGCAGGCCGCGCTCGTAGGGAATGTCGACACCGCCGATGATACATCGACGCCCCTCCACCAGACGGTGAACGTCGTAGCCATGGCCAATGCGCAGGTTACTGAACATGGGGAAGGTCCTCTCCCTCGGCCATACGGCCAAGCAGAATCGCGGTTACGGGACGCAAGTCCTCGGGCACCGTCACCTTAAGGTTATCGCGCGGGCTCTGGACGCAGCGGACGCGCCCACCCATGCGCTCGACCAGCGACGAATCATCGGTGCCGATAAAGCCCTCGGCAATGGCTGCAGCGTGGGCGCGCTTCATAGCATCGACGCTAAAGATCTGCGGCGTCTGCGCAGCCCAATAAAGCTCACGCGGCGGCGTCTCGACGATGTTATCGCCGTCGACGATCTTGAGTGTGTCGATCGCGGGTTGACCGCACACGACACCGTCGAGCGAGCGGTCGCCCACAAGCACGTCGATCGCATGATCGATGGCCTCGGTCGTGATGAGCGGACGAGCGCCATCGTGAATGGCGACGTATTCAAAGCCCGCCGGCACCGCGTGCACGCCGGCACGGGTGGAGTCCTGGCGGGTATCGCCGGCATCGGCAAAACTGATGGGCGTGTCATAGTCAAACGGGTCGATGGCCAGGCGGCGCATCTCGGCACGGCGCTCGGCAGGGCAAACCACGACGATGTGGCCGACCTTATCGCTACGGTCAAACGCGCGGATGGACCAGCTCATAAGCGGACGGCCCGCTACATTGACGAGCTGCTTGCCGCCGGGGTTACCAAAGCGCTGGCCGCTGCCACCGGCAACGACCACGGCGCATACGGGCGCCATTATGCGTTCCCCTGTTTGGTGCCCTTCATGCGGTACAGGGAGTCCGCAAGAATGGCAGGGTTGTTAACGCCAAAGTCGCCCAGGCGCTCCGGATCCTCGCTGATGTCATCCATGAGCTCCTGCAGCGAGCCGTACTCGTCGACGATCTTCTCGGCCACGCCGTCGCGCACGACGGACACGCGCGAAAGCGTGCGCAGGCCCAGCGGCGTCATGACGGAGTCCTCGTCCAGGTCGTCATAGCCCAGAACCGCCGCCACATGCTGCGGGTCGGACAGGTCCTTAGGCGTCATGCGGCTCAGCTCGGCGCGAATCTTCTCGGCGTTTGCCTCGGAGGAATCGCTTGCGTAGTCGCGGATCATCAAGTCGTATTCGGTATCCATGCTGGAGCCCGCGAGCTGCTCGAGCTGCATCTGCACGAGCTTGCCCTGGTTACCCAGCTTGACAATGCAATCCTTAAGCTCGGTCTTTGCCTGCTGCATGATCTCGAAGCTCGAGAAGATGCCGGTAATGTCGGCGAGCGTGACGTAGTCGTCGAGCTCGAGGGCCGTCAGGCGCAGCAGGGAGCGATCGAGCGACTGACGGGTAGTCTGGAGCGTGGCGACGAGCTGGTTGACCGAGCTCATGATGGTGGTGACGGGCTGGATCTCGTAGCTCTTGCCGTGGACGTACACGTTGACGACGGCACGACGAGCCGAAACCGAGATCACGATGGCGTCGGTGAGCACCGACATGCGAGCGGCAGTACGGTGACGCATGCCCGTCTCACTCGTGGCGAGCGAGGGATCGGGATTGAGGTGGAAGTTGGCGCGCAGGATCTGGGTGAGGTCGCCGTCGATGACGATGGCGCCGTCCATCTTGGAAAGCTCGAACAGGCGGTTCGAGGTAAACGAAATGTTGAGCGGGAAGCCGTCGTTACCGGCGGCGAGCACGTTTTCGGTGTCGCCGACGCAGATAAGGGCGCCCAGGTGACCGGCAATGATCATGTCGAGGGCGGTGCGGATCGGCTGGCCAGGTGCCGTCAGGCGAATGGCCTGTTCCATACGCTTTTGCAGCTCGTTCTTATCCAAGGCATCGCTCCCATCGTATACGCTCCATAAACGTCAATAAGTTTCTCACGGTTTGCCCCTGTGACGCCCGCAAAATCCGATGCTTACAGAATGAGCGAACACAGCTGAGAGCCCCAATCCAAATGAGCTGCTTATGTGGTAGCATCGAGATTCGCATAAATGAGGGAGTAGTCGCGTGATCGGGTTCGCCTCCGGTAGCGCGGCAAGTCAACACACTGGCCGATACGGTCTGGCTTGCCTTAATGAACGAGACTCGTGGTTGTGCGCGCAACGCGTACGCCACGGGTCTTTTTTGTTGCTCCCCTGCCAGAAGTACACGCGGGTTCGCCCGCAGAGAGGGAGCCAGACTATGGGACTCGCCGAGCTCGTGCTGCTCGCCGTTGGCCTTTCGATGGACGCCTTTGCCGTTTCCATCTGCAAGGGTCTCGGCATGAAAAAGATCAACCTTAAGGTCGCCGTAGTGCTCGGCCTGTTCTTTGGCGGCTTTCAGGCCGGCATGCCCGTAATCGGATGGGCGCTCGGCAGTCAATTCATGGGCATCATCGGACCCATCGACCACTGGATCGCTTTTATCCTTTTGGCCTTTATCGGCGGCAAAATGCTGTGGGAGGCCTTTATCGAGGACGAGGATGAAGGCGACGGCAAGGATGCCGAAAAGATTGACCTGGTCGAGTACCTGATCCTCGCTATCGCCACCTCAATCGACGCCCTAGCCGTGGGCATCTCATTTGCCGCGCTCTCGGTCGACATCGTGCCCGCTGTATCGCTCATCGGAGTCACGACCTTCATCTTCTCTGTTGCCGGCGTGGCAATCGGTCATACCTTTGGTTCGCGCTACGAAAAACCTGCCACCATCGTGGGCGGCGTCGTGCTCATCCTCATCGGGCTTAAGATCTTGCTTGAGCACCTTGGGATCCTCGCACTGTGACGAATAACGGCCGCCCGGCATTACGCCAGGCGGCCGTTTTCATAGCCAGCCGTTTTAGAGCGGCTTCACAGGCGACCTTTACGCAGCGAGGCGCTTGAGGACGTCGATGAGCAGCTCGTAGAAGCGCTCGGCAGAAGCAAGCTCCATGCTCTCGTCCGGAGTGTGGACATCGGAGAGCGTCGGGCCCACGGCGATGGCGTCCAGGCCGTGCAGGGCCTCGGCAAACAGGCCGCACTCAAGGCCGGCGTGAATGGACTCGATGCGCAGCTCGGAGCCAAAGAGCTCTCGATAGCTCTCGACAAAGACTTCGCGGACCGGCGAATGCTCGGCATAGCTCCAGCCGGGATACTCAAACTCAAACTTGGCGTCGAAGCCCAGGACATCGGCCAGCGTCTGCAGACGGTCCTTGAACTCGTTCTGCAGCGAGGTGATCGAAGAGCGCGGGGACAGCATAATCTTGACCTCGTCATCGGAGGTGGCGACCACGCCGATGTTGGAGGAAACCTCGACGGAGCCGTCGGTGGCGACGTTGCGGCGAATCACGCCGTTAGGGGCAAGACGCAGGGCGCGGATGAGGGCAAGCGCGGACTTCTGGTCCATGGCCTCAACCTCGGCGTCGTCGGCAATCTCGACGGTGCAAGTAAAGCCGGGGTCAAAGACCTCGAGCTCGGCAGTGACGTCGGCGATGATGCCCTTTGCGATCTGGGCCGCGGCCTCGGCGGCAGCGTGGTCGGCGTAGACCAGAACAGCCTTGCACTCACGGTTGATGGCGTTGTCCTTAGTGCCGCCGTTAAAGCTGACGATGGCGGGCTCGCCAGCGACCATCAGGCGGTCGATGATGCGGGCCATGATGAGGTTGCCGTTGCCGCGCTCCAGGTTGATATCGCTGCCGGAGTGGCCGCCCAGCAGGCCGGAGATGTCGAGCGTGAGGGTGCTACCGGTCTTGTGCTCGCGCGCGATCGGGCAGGTGTAGGTAACGACGACGCCGCCGGCACAGCTGACGGTGGCAACGCCCTCTTCCTCGGAGTCAAGGTTAATCATGGTGCGGGCGCTAATCTGGGACTTGTCGAGCGTCTCGGCGCCAACCAGGCCAGTCTCCTCGTCGGTGGTGAATACGCACTCGAGGGCGGGGTGAACGATCGAATCGTCATCGAGAACAGTGAGCATCAGAGCGACGGCAATACCGTTGTCGGCGCCCAGAGTGGTACCGTTAGCGGTGAGGACGCCGTCCTTGACGACCAGGTCGATACCATCAGTCGTAAAGTCGTGCTCAACGGAGCCCAGCTTGTCGCACACCATGTCGATGTGGCCCTGCAGCATCACGGTCGGGGCATTCTCGGCGCCGGCAGATGCGGGCTTGCGAATGATGACGTTGTAGACCTCGTCCTGATACACATCGAGACCGCGCTCCTTGGCAAACGCGACCAGGAAATCGCTGATGCCCTTCTCGTTGCCAGACCCACGGGGGATCGCGCTGACCTCCTCAAAGAAATGGAACAGCTGGGCGGGCTCGTAGCCGGTAATCTTGTAGTCCATGGTGCCTCCTTGGCGCAACTGGTTAGACAGTAAGACATGCGACTTGTATATTCCCAGACTTTGCGTGCATAAACCAGTCGAAAACGCCGAGCGCCCTCGCATCATCGGCTAACGGTGGACCGTATAGCGCAACGGTCACAACTTCCGCAGCTCTACAAATCGAGGCGCCCTTTCCGGAGCGCCTCGATTGCGCGTATCAAATTGTCGCCACGCCCTACAGCGCGCCGGAACCGGCTTGCATCATGCCGCCGGGGCCCGAGGTCACGCCGCCGCTCACGGGCGAGGCGTTGCCGGCGTGCGGTGCCACCGGGACGGTATCGCCACCGAGTGTGCCCGCCGGACGCGGTGCCGGGATCTCGCCCGTGCCGTGGCTAAAGACAAACTTGCCATCGGCCACGTCGCACAGGACGGTATCGCCCTCGCCCCACTCGCCGGCCAGAAGCTCCTCGGACAGCGGGTCCTCGATGAGCTTTTGAATGGCGCGGCGCAGCGGACGCGCACCGTTGGTGAGGTCGGTGCCCTCGGCCACGATCTTGTCATAGGCCGCATCGGTGAGCTTGATATTCATGCCGTTTGCGATCAGGCGCTGACGCAGGTCGTCCACCAGCAGGTGCGCGATCTTGGTCAGGTTCTCGCCCGAAAGCTTCTGGAACACCACAATGTCGTCGATACGGTTGAGCAGCTCGGGGCGGAACAGGCGCTTGAGCTCGCCCATCGCACGGCCCTTGATCTCACTCGAGGTGAGGCCCTGCTCGCCGGTGGTGCAAAAGCCAACGCTCGCATCCTGCGCGATCTCGCGGGCGCCCACGTTGGACGTCATGATGATCACGGTATTGCGGAAGTCGACCGTCTTGCCCTGGCTATCAGTCAGGCGACCCTCCTCCAGCACCTGCAACAAAATGTTGAAGATGTCGGGGTGCGCCTTCTCGATCTCGTCGAACAGCACGACCGAGTACGGGTGACGACGAACGGCCTTGGTAAGCTGACCGCCCTCGTCGTGGCCCACGTAACCCGGAGGGCTACCGATAAGCTTGGAGACCTCGAACTCGCTGCCGAACTCCGACATGTCGAAGCTGATGAGCGCGTCCTTACTGCCAAAGAGGTACTCGGCGAGCGTCTTGGCGAGCTCGGTCTTGCCTGTGCCGGTGGGACCAAGGAAGATAAAGCTACCACCGGGACGACGCGGGTCCTTGAGCGGCGAGCGGCTGCGGCGCACGGCCTTGGCGACGGCCTCGACGGCCTCGTCCTGGCCGATAATGCGGGTCTTGAGCACGCTTTCGGTCTGCAGCAGGCGACGGCTCTCGCTCTCGGTGAGCGAGGAAACCGGCACGCCAGAGGTCACGGACACGATGTCGGCAATCTGACTCACGTCGATGGTGAGCGGGCTGGCGTCGAGCTCGGCGGTCCAGGCGGCCTTGGCCTCGGCGAGCTCAATCTCGGCGGCCTTCTGCTGCTCGGTGATCTCGGCGGCCTTGTTCATGTCGTCGCTCTCGGTGGCCTCCTGCGCGGCGGCCTTGAGCTCCTCTATGCGATGCTCGGCCTCGCGCACCGGCTCGGGCGCACGATTCGCGGCGATGCGAGCGCGGGCACCGGCCTCGTCGATGAGGTCGATGGCCTTATCGGGCAGGAAGCGATCCTGGATGTAGCGGTTGGAAAGGTTCGCGGCAGCCTCGATAGCGCCCTGCGTGTAGCGCACATGGTGGTGCTCCTCGTAGCGCGGCTTAAGCGCGGTCAGGATCTTGACGGTGTCCTCGACGCTCGGCTCCTCGACATCGATAGTCTGGAAGCGACGCTCGAAGGCTGGGTCTTTGGTGAGGTACTTGCGGAATTCCTCGGCCGTGGTGGCGCCAATAATCTGGAAGGCACCGCGTGCAAGCACGGGCTTGAGCATGGAGCTCGCGTCGATGGAGCCCTCGGCAGAACCGGCACCGATGATGGTGTGCATCTCGTCAATAAACAGGATGACGTCGTCAGCCTCGGTGGCCTCCTGGATCACGTTCTTGAGGCGCTCCTCAAACTCACCGCGATACTTGGCGCCCGCAACGAGGCCCGGCAGGTCGAGCGTCCAGATGTTCTGGTTCATGAGGTTCTCGGGCACGTTGCCGGCAGCGATCTGCTGCGCCAGGCCCTCGACGATGGCCGTTTTGCCAACGCCGGGATCGCCCAGGATAAGCGGGTTGTTCTTGGTGCGGCGCGAAAGGATCTCCATCATGCGCTGGACTTCCTTTTCGCGGCCAATCACGGGATCGAGCTCGCCGTCGCGCGCCTTTTGAGTGAGGTTGGTGGCGAACTGCTTGAGCGTGTCGGTGCCGCTCCCCTTTTGCTGAGAGGCATCCGAGCCGCTAAAGAACGGCA
>CABRFW010000044.1 GCA_902470265.1 uncultured Collinsella sp. | reverse complement strand
GTTTGGGTTTAGGCACGATGTCCTCCTACCTGATCGTTGCGTTCGCGTGCGGTGGCGCCGGCAGTAAAGCTCAGTCCCTTAACCAGGGCGTTCTTGCCGTACTTGCCCTTTACGGCCAGAACGGCGCGTGCCAGGTCGCGCTCGCGCTCATCGGCCTCGACGTCGCTTAACAGATCGATGGTGGCAAATTCCTCGGGCACAAGATTGCCAAATCCCAGGTTGATGCGCTTGACCGGTCGTTTGGGATCGACAGTCTGCGCCCAGAGCTCATCGAAATAGCCCATGATCTTCTTAAACGAATTAGTGCGTTCAGGCAGCTTGTGGGATGCATTGGAATGCGCGAACAGCGCGGCATAGCCACCGCGCGGTTTGCCGCCATGCTCTCCTACAAAGATGCCATCGATTGCCTGCGCTTCGCGCACCAGGCGACGCCTTTCGTCATCGCGCTGGACGGGCTTGGGAGCACGGGGCGCGAGCTCGGGGCCGGCGGTTGCGGTGGGTTCGATACTCGACGTGCTCGAGCGCAGGTGCCCGCATCCGTCCACATATTGCGCTGTACCACTGGCGTCGAGGCGGCGTATGTCGGCGCGCTCGCTCGCGTAGCCCACAAAGAGTGAGATGCTGTCGCACACCACGTGCTTATCGACTAAGTCCAACACGGCGTTGTCGACCATCTCGCGCAAGACGGTGTAGGCCTGCTCGTAGGCATAGCCCTTCGAGAGCACCTGCCCTGTGGTGGTCGAGGTCGCTTGCGGGCGATAAGCTTGGATATCGGCGATGGTAGTCGGCTCACGCCCGAAGGCGTGGTCGATGAGATATTCGGCATTGACGCCGAGTTCGTCGTAAAGCAGGTTTTCGTCGAGCGCCGCGACGCCCATCAGATCGTAGACGCCGTATTTTTCGAGTCGTGCTGCCACGCCGGGGCCGATGCCCCAGATGTCGGTGATGGGGCGATGGGGCCAGATCTCCTTGCGAAAGGTCTCGTCGTCGAGTTTGCCGATGCGACTGAGCACGTGCTTGGCGGTGATATCGAGTGCAACCTTGGCCTGGAATAGGTTGGGGCCGATGCCGACCGTCGCCGTGATGCCGGTGCGTGCCAGGACCTCGTCGCGCAACATGCAGGCGAAGCCTTCCGCATCGGTGTGATAGAGGTCCAGATAGGGTGTCACGTCGATAAAGCATTCGTCAATTGAATAGACGTGAATGTCTTGCGGACTGACGTATTCCAGATAGATGCCGTAGATTTGCGCCGACACTTCCATGTAGTGCTGCATGCGCGGTACGGCCTTGATGTAGTCGATGCCGTCGGGAATCTCGAATAGACGGCAGCGATTGTGAATACCTAAGTCCTTCATGGACTGTGTGATGGCGAGGCAGATGGTCGTGCGCCCGCGCGATTCGTCGGCAACGACCAGGTTGGTGGTGAGCGGATCGAGCCCACGGTCGACGCACTCGACGCTGGCATAAAACGTCTTGAGGTCGATGCAGATATAGGTGTGCTGCTCGTGCGCCATCCGTGTCCCTCCATCAAACACATGTTCTTATCGAATATCTGTTCGATAATACCCGCTCGTCCGGACATCGTCAAAACCTGTTCCTTTTTGCCAGGTATAGTCGTGCAACTGCATCGGGTTTTAACGCAGCTCTAAAGAGTGCGAAACAGCTCGGAAAACCTTGCTTCGTAGCATGAGCCTAACGATTGATACCGCCTATGCGCACGGAAGGGTTGTGGGAAAGATGGTCAATTATGGGTTTGGTATGCCGACGCGCTTGGTTGCGGATGGGGATGTGGCTCGCTGGTGCGGGCGATTGGTTGCCCACTACGCTGGCACCAAGGCACTGGTCGTGTTGGGCGGTGACAAGCATACGCGCGATGAGCTTGTCTCGGCGGCACTTGGTTCGCACGCTCGAGCCCTACTCGAGCGTGTGCTTTTCCGCTGCGGCTCGTTTGAGGGCGACGGGGGAGACGAACTGGTCGACGAAGCCGTGGCCCTGGCGACCGACGAAGGCGTGGACTTTGTCCTGGCGATTGGCGATGCCGATACTGCCGGCTTTGCGCGTGAGCTCGCGCGTCGCATGGCGGCGCTCGATGCCGTCGAAGACGGTTTTGTCCCTTATGGATGCATTCTCTCGGAGGGCAAGGTGCCTGCTGTCGTGGGCACCGGTGAGGTTCCCGTTTTTGCCATTATCGCGCCCGAACTGCTGGAGGGCATCGGGTCTCCTCTGCGTGAGTTGCTCGGTAGCGTCTGCGCCGTGGCCTAATATTTGCCATAAAGGGATGGGTTATTTTTGGTTGGTAAAGCGTTTGACCTGCCAAAATAAGCCTGTCTCTTTTTGATCGGTTGCCGTTTGGGGGCCGATTGGCAACGCTCGCTGATTGTAGTCTTGACCTGCGCTAGAATAGTGGCATCTGAATGTCCGGGCGCATGGAGGCGTGCGCCCGTATGCTGAGGAGGACTCTATGGCAACTGTTGCCGCACCTATCGATGCTACGTCGACTGCCGCTTGGAAGGCACTCGAGGCCCATCAGGAGAAGCTCGAGGCCGAAGGTATCGACCTCAAGGCCTGGTTCGCTGCTGACGCCGACCGCGTGAACAAGCTGAGCTTTGACGCCGGTGACCTGCACTTCGATCTGTCGAAGAACCTGGTGACCGATGAGACCGTCAAGCTGCTGTGCGATCTTGCTCGCGAGGTGAAGCTCGAGGAGCGCCGCGACGCCATGTTCTCTGGCGAGCACATCAACACCACCGAGGACCGCCCTGTCCTGCACACCGCGCTGCGCCGCCCGGCAAGCGAGAAGGGCCAGCTCATCGTCGACGGCCAGGACGTCGTCGCCGACGTGCACCAGGTCCTCGATCGCATGTATGCCTTCGCCGAGCGCGTGCGCTCCGGTGAGTGGAAGGGCGTTACCGGCAAGAAGATCGAGCACCTGGTGTCCATCGGCATCGGCGGCTCCGATCTGGGCCCGGTCATGGCCTACGAGGCCCTGCGTCCCTATGCCGACGCCGGTATCGACTGCCGCTACATCTCCAACATCGATCCCAACGATCAGGCCGAGAAGCTTAAGGGCCTGGATCCCGAGACCACGCTCGTGATCATCGTCTCCAAGACCTTCACCACGCTCGAGACCCTCACCAACGCCCGCGAAGTCAAGACCTGGATGCTCGAGCAGCTCAAGGCTCAGGGCGCCATCGACGGCTCCGATGAGCAGAACGCCGAGGCCGTGGCAAAGCACTTCGTCGCCGTCTCCACCGCACTCGAGAAGGTCGAGGCCTTCGGTATCGACCCCGCCAACGCCTTCGGTTTCTGGAGCTGGGTTGGCGGCCGCTATTCCGTTGACTCCGCCGTGGGCCTGTCGCTGATCGTCGTGCTCGGCCCCGAGCGCTTCCAACAGTTCCTCGAGGGCTTCCACGCCATCGACGAGTACTTCTGCAACACGCCGCTCGAGAACAATGCCGTCGCGCTGATGGGCCTGCTCAACGTCTGGTACGTCAACTTCTTCGGTTCCAAGAGCCACGCCGTGCTGCCGTACTGCCAGTACCTGCACCGTTTCCCGGCCTACCTGCAGCAGCTCACCATGGAGTCCAACGGCAAGCACGTCCGCTGGGACGGCAGCGCCGTGACCTCCGATACCGGTGAGATCTTCTGGGGCGAGCCCGGCACCAACGGCCAGCATGCCTTCTACCAGCTGCTGCACCAGGGCACCGTGGTGGTTCCGGCCGATTTCATCGCCTTTGCCAATACCGCCAACCCTGCGACCGATAGCGGCCAGGACGTGCATGAGCTGTTCCTGGGCAACTTCCTGGCCCAGACCAAGGCGCTCGCCTTTGGTAAGACGGCCGACGAGGTCCGCGCCGAGGGCACGCCCGAGCAGATTGTCCCCGCCCGCTGCTTTGAGGGTAACCGTCCGACGACCTCGATCTTCGGCGACACGCTGACCCCGTTCGCGCTCGGCGAGCTCATCGCCCTGTACGAGCACATCACGTTTGTCGAGGGTACGGTCTGGGGCATCGATTCCTACGACCAGTGGGGCGTCGAGTTGGGCAAGCAGCTTGCCAAGCAGATCACCCCTGCCTTCCACGACGATGCCGCCAAGGCCGAGCAGGACGCTTCGACCCAGGCGCTCATCGAGTTCTATCGCGCGCATCGCAAGTAGTCGCTGCTGTTAACGCATCGCGCCTTATAGTCAGGGGCCCGTATCCTATCGGATGCGGGCCCCTTTGCTTTGCCGTGGTCCCGGGGCGCACGGCCTTTGTGGAACATCGCCGGGGCGCCGCGCGCTGCGAGAACCCTGCGCCTAGATCTCGGCCTCCGCATGGCCTCGCTGCGCCTCGGGCAGCTCCCCGTAGAGCGGATGGTCTTCGAGCCTAAAGCGCTCGACCTGTTCGGGAGTGCGACCGCGTACAAAGAGCCACGAGCGATCAATCGGCGTCGCCATGAGCGTGCTGGGCAGCGCGTCAGCGCGGTCGGAAAACACCCGGGCACTCTCGGGATCCTGGAACGCCAGCACCAGATGCGTGTCGCAGTTGCCCATGATGGAGCGTGCGCGTGCCTCGCCATAGAGCGCATCGAGCTGGTTGGTCGACTGCAGCAGCAGCGTTGCCCAGATGTTGCGGCTTCGGATAATCGAGAGCACGTTGTCGATCTGGGGGATCTGCAGATTTGCGAAGTCATCGAGCATAAAGCGCACGGGCACGGGCAGGCTGCCGTCGGGCTGCCTATCGGCTTC
Source organism: uncultured Collinsella sp. (assembly GCA_902470265.1). Classification (GTDB taxonomy): domain Bacteria; phylum Actinomycetota; class Coriobacteriia; order Coriobacteriales; family Coriobacteriaceae; genus Collinsella. The sequence continues at coordinate 5,647 of CABRFW010000044.1, read as the reverse complement.
GCGAATGAGGCCCATAAACGCCTGCGTAATAAAGAGGCCGGTCAGCGGATCGAGATTGCGGTCAATATCGCTCACGGTTACAAACAGGGCGCAGGGGGTGTGTCCCATGGAAGCGAAGTCCACCTGATGGCACTCACGATAGAGCTGTGCCGCACCGTCGAATCCCAGACACATGACCTTTTCGGCAAGGATGCCGACGATGCTCGCGTGCATGCGCTCGGCATTTTGCGTAATGGCGTAGCGCCGCCATAGCGAGAGGGCATAGCTTTGGGGGTCGGTCGTGATCAGATCGTCAAACAATCGGGCCGTGGCACCGTCCTGCAGGTGCTCGATCAGCTTGATGACCGAGCTGATCGTCTGCTCGTCGGCGGGTAGCTGTTCGGTGACGTAGGCAATAAGACACGACAGCAGGTTTGCCGCCGCATGATCCCAAAAAGGCTGGTTGTTGTCCTCGATGGGGCAGATGGCCTTTGCCACCGAGAGGATGTCCTGCTGGTTGGGCCTGCCGTCCGCCTTGCGGCGAATGTGCCTCAGGGGGTTGTAGCCGCAGCGCTCGATGCCGAGCGCAAGGGCCGGGACGGTGTTGAGGTCGGCGAAGTTGAGGCATTGCACGCGGTAACCGTGGGCTGCCAGCACGGGTCCCACTTCGCGACAGAGCGTGCCTTTGGTGTCGAGCACGATGTAGCTTGCGTTCATTTGCAGCAGGTTGGGCTTGAGGACGTTTCGGGTCTTGCCGGCTCCCGAGGGGCCGATCACAAGTGCGTTGTTGTTGAGTCCCGTTTGGCGGGTGTCGCAGGAAAGCGTTCGATCCTTGGCGAGGATGGTGGACGATGCGGACTCAGATGCGGCGAGGCGGCTGGCGAGGTTAGACATGGGCGACCTCCTTGGTGGTCGAGAGGATTTCGTGGGCAAAGCCGAGCTCGACGGCGCGCTCGGCCGAAAGGTAGGTGTCTTTTGCAGTGAGGGACTGGATGCGCTTGGGCGTGAGGCCGCTGCGGTCCGAGAGGATTTGCGTGAGGGTCTTGCGGGTCTGCATGAGACGCCGGCTGGTTTCCTGCAGCGCAAGTGCCGAGCCGCCTGCCCCCTGGGGGATCAGCGGGTCGTGAATCATGAGCTCTGCATGGGGCGCCATACGGCGATCGTCGCCGCCCATAAAAATCACGGCGCCCATGGACGCGGCGAATTCCAGGCAGACGGTGCGGATGGGGCACGATGCGAGGCGCATGGCGTCATAGATCGCAAGACCCGATCGCACGCTTCCGCCGGCGCTGGCGACAAATATGGTGATGGGGCGGCTGGGGTCGGTGGCATCGAGCAGGCGGATCTGCTGGCATAGGTCGTGGGCCATCGGGGTTTCGATGTTTCCCATGACGGAGAGCTCGCGACGGGCGAGCATCTCATCGTAAATGCTGGTGAGCGTGATACCTCGGGCGGATTCACGCATGGTGAGGGGGCTGATGATGGGGGAATGATTGGTGTCCATGAGGACTCCTTTCTGTTGGTTGTGTTGTGGAATAGGATTGTTGCCCGCGGAGGGGCTGGCGGGCTACAGGGTTCGTCCGAGCCTGAGATCGAGCTCGGTTGTGGGGCAGACTGCCTGTTCGTGCGGCTCGCAAGCGCCAAGGGCTCCAAAGCGATAGAGCGTTGCGGCGGGCGTGGTGTAGGCGAGCCGCAGCTGATGCTCGACAGGGGCACATCCGTCATTTTTGTAATGAGCCGCGTAGTACTGCGCGATGCTGGCGTTCATCTCGCTGCCATTGCGATGGCGCTCAAACTGGCGTCTGCAGGTCTCGATGATCTTTGCTACCGACTTGGGTGCCGTCGCGGGAACAAGGGCGAGATAGCCCTCAAATAGCTCGTTGATGCTCAGGAGGCACAGCAGGTCGATTAGCGTCCTTATGGCTGTTCCCTCGGCAGAAAAATGCGCGGTCATGCGGTTATATCGGTTGCGGTCGACGATGGCCGCATGGGGTCTTGGAGTTTTCTGCCCCGTGGTTCCGGGCTTTTGCCGCGCCTGTGTATTGAGCTCGACGTTGCAGCGCTTGAGGCCGTCCAACGGAAGGAACAGTGCGGTGCGCAGGGTGTTCCGCTTGCTTTCGAGTTCATGACGCTCGTCGGGTTCCCATTCGAGCTTGAGTTTCGTGTCAAGCGCCGTAAGCATATGGGCTAGGCAGCCTACGGTAAGAACGTACGAATCGTTGTCGCGTTTTGGGGCATAGGGGTCTGTCAGCTTGCGAATGTCGGGGTCGCCCATGATCTTTGTGCAGCGCTTCAGCAGTTGAGGGTGGTCGGCCAAGATCGTCGCGAGCGGTAGCGACGCGTAGTTCTTGATGGTCGCGGCGGCAAAGGCGGCGTCATATTCGTTTGCATATGCTCGCTCAATGCGGGCATCCAGAATGCTTTTCTTATCGCCGTCTTCAGCGTGGTGGTTTGTCATAGCTTCTCCAATCGGTTGATGTTCGTGCTGTTTGTTGGTGTGTTGGTTGTCGTGAGTGATGTGCTTGCCGTGGGTGATGTGCTGACGTTGGGGTGCTATGCGGTTTTCAATGAGCCCGTGAGGCAGTTGCTGCAGGGGCGGGATGGAACGGCCCATGCAAGGCGGAAGGCATCGTGCTCAAAATCGAGACAGCAATGCCCCGGGTGCCTCACATGTGGCAGTTACCTCATTAAGTTGTCATTGCGTTTGGGGCTGTACTTTGCCGATCTTCTTTCTCTTACACGCTAAAAACTGAAACTTCATATGCTCGATCAAATGGTGACCACCGGTGCGGTCATCTTTAACTTAATCAGGCTCCAGCGATTTGGCAAGTATCTTTTTCAAAAATGTTCTTCGGGGGATGCTCGGCTCGGATATGATGGTGCGCGGCAAACTCAATGCAGGGAGGCATATATGGCAATCAAAGCCATCGCAATGGATATCGACGGTACGCTCACCAACGATCAGAAGGTAATCAGCCCGCGCACGCGCGAGAAGCTGCTCGCGGCGCAGGAGTCGGGCATCAAGCTCATCCTGGCTTCGGGCCGTCCCGCGTGGGGCCTTCGCGCACTTGGTCAGGAGCTCGACCTTCAGAATCACGATGGCCTGCTGGTGGCTTTTAATGGCGCGCACGTGGTCGATGCTCAGACCGACGAGGTGCTGTTTGACCAGGCCATGCCGGTTGACGAGCTGCACCGCCTGCTCGACCACCTGCGCAACTTTGACGTGATCCCCATGATCTCGCTCGGTCGCGACCTGCATGTCGTGGACTCGTATCGCTGCATGATCACGTTGCCGGACGGTTCGCAGAAGAACATCGTCAAGTACGAGCGCGATGCGTGCGATCTTAAGATTCGCGAGGTCGAGAGCCTTCATGAGGTCGCGGATACTTACCCCGTAGACAAGCTGCTTACCGCGGGCGATCCGGCCTATCTGCAGGCACATCACGAGGAGATGTACGCGCCCTTTACCGAGACGCTTTCGGGCATGTTCACGGCAGATTGGTACTTTGAGTTTACGGCGCCTGGTATCGATAAGGCACGTGCGCTTCAGGGCGCTCTGCCCAAGCTTGGCATCGATGCCAGCGAGGTCGTTTCGTTTGGCGACGGCCAGAATGACAAGTCCATGATCGAGTGGGCGGGTACGGGCGTTGCCATGGGTAACGCCGTCGATGAGGTCAAGGCCGTGGCCCAGATGGTGACCGCCAATAACAACGAAGACGGCATCGCGGTGGCACTCGACAAGCTGCTGGGTTAGAATCGCCGATAGTGCATGGTTCGGGCGTCCGCTTGCGGGCGCCTTTTTGTTAGGGAGGGTGCCGTGTCCGCATTTCCGTTCGACGCCGTTATCTTTGACATGGACGGCGTCATCGTCGATACCGAGTATTACTACCTGGGGGAGACCGCTGCGTTTGCCAAAGAGCTTGGGCTGAGCCTGACCCAAGGGGAGTTGAACGGGCAGGTTGGCACCTCGCATCAGTTCTTTTTGCATATGCTGGTCGATTGGTTTGAGCGCGCCGGAAAGGGGCACTTTACCGGCGAGGAGGCATTGGCCCGCTGGGATGAGTGGGCACATAAACGACCGCGCGATTATCAGACCCTGATCAATCCGGGCGCCGTGGAGACGATTCGCGAGCTCCCGCGCCGCGGCGTTCGCGTGGCGCTGGCCAGCTCGTCTCCCATGGACAGCATCGAGGAAGTGCTCGATGCGTGCGGTCTGTCGGATGCCTTTGAGTACGTGGTGAGCGGCGAGCAGTTTAAGGAGAGCAAGCCCGAGCCCGATATTTACCTGCATGCGCTGGATCTGCTGGGGTTGCCCGCGGACCGTTGCTGCTGCGTCGAGGACTCTGTCCCTGGCATTACGGCAGGTAAGCGAGCGGGTCTGACGGTGATTGCCAAACGCGAGGAACGCTTCGGCTTTAGCCAGGATGCCGCTGACAAGATCATCGACCAGCTGCCGGAGCTGCTGGAGCTTGCGTAGGACTGGCGATGCGTAATCCGCACCGATTATTGATTCCATATTTGCCAGGGGAGGGCAAATGCCATTGACTGAAGGGTTGACCGACGGAAAAGCGGCAATCCCGCTATATCAACAGGTTATCGATATCATCAAAAATGACATCAATTCTGGTACCTATAAGGCGGGCGCTCGGATACCGAATGAATTCGAATTGGCCGAAAGCTACAAAGTTGGTCGCGTTACCGTTCGGCGGGCCATTGAGGAGCTCGTGCAGCAGGGCTACCTAACCAAGCAGCAGGGGAGGGGCACGTTTGTAAACGCCCCCAAGCTCAAGCGTAAAATCCGCCAGAAGGACGACGTTCAGAGTTTTTCGGACGCCTGCCGCGTCAACGAGATGGAGCCCGGGGCGCGTATTGTCTCAAGAAAAGTGTTGCCGGCCGATGCTACCGAAGCGCAGTTTTTTGGCGTTCCCGCTGGGTCGGAGCTGATCTGCATCGAACGCGTGCGCACCGCCGATGGCATCCCCGTGATGCTCGAGAACAACACGTACGTTTATGAAGACAACGCCTTTTTGGCGAAGGCGGACCTTACCGATCAATCAATTTTCGAGGTCGTGCGCGAACAGACGGGTCGCGGGCCTGCTCGCACCGAGCCGTGCACGCTTGAGATCGCGTGTGCGTCACCCGAAGTCGCCCGGCTGCTGTCCGTTCCCACGGGAGAGCCTCTGTTTTATATGGAGGCATATTTCTATGACGAGCAGCAGCGGCCGTTTATCATCGGCCGACAGCGGATTGTAGGATCGCGCTACGTTTTTGATATTTAGGACGTTGATCAAGAGAACGCCCGGCAGGCTAAATTGCCTGCCGGGCGTTTTTGCCGTTCGCCGCCGTTGAACGACCGTTCACCCGAGTCTTCGCAACCTGTCCGAAATATCCTTGAAGTGCTAAAAACACGCTGATAATCTATAGAACGTCATAGGACGTTTGCATTGCGCGAACGTTAAAGCGAGACACGATAAGGTCTCGGGTTCTTTGGAGGTATCTATGTCAGATACGAAGGCGAAGAAGACAAACAGACGTTTTAAGTTCAAATTACCGCATGTCTATACGATCATGTTCTTGCTGATCGTTGTCTTTGCGGTCCTGACTTGGATCGTTCCCTCTGGTCAGTATCAGCGCAAGACGATTTCGACAGCGGCGGGCGAGCGTGAAG
>CABRFW010000043.1 GCA_902470265.1 uncultured Collinsella sp. | reverse complement strand
TGTCGGCGCGTCGGGTGATCGTGTCGTCGCCGAGAGCCATGGTCGCGGAGCCCATGTCGATGAGGCAGGGGTCAAAGGAGCGATCGGCGATCTGCTGCTCGAGCGTTCGGCTGGTGGTGCGGAACATAATATTGGCAGGCGAAAGGTCGCGATGGACGACCGGATTCACGAGGCATTGGGTCATCAAGAGTGCGCGAAGCACGGCGTTTCCGATGGCGGCGACCATCTGGGTGGTCAGCCCGCCCGAGGCATCGTGCGGAAGCAAGGGCAGCGCCTGCTTGAGCGAGGTTCCCTCGACCCACTCCATGAGGATGAGCGGGTCGTCCTCGCACGATCCATAGCCATAGACGCGCGGAAATCCGCGCAGGTGCGAGACAGTGCACAGATGACGGTACTCCTCGAACAGCGCGGCGGTATTGGCCAGGTGCGCAGCCGCTTGCTCGGCGGAGCGGTCGGGGGCTTGGCCGGAAAGGATGGCATTGTCCTTGAGTAGCTTGACGGCAAAGACCTCGCCGCTCGTGTTGGTCGCGCGCAGCACGTGCCCGATGTTGCCGTTGTTGCGGTGGGCCGTCTGGAGAATAAGCGTCATAAACCGACGCTTGGCGTCCTCGGCGCTGGGGTCGACCGCCACGGCGGTATCGAACGTATCGAGACGGACGAGTTTGTCGCCATAGGCGCTATCGGTAGTATCCATGGCGTTCCTTTGTCTGGCATGGGTTGCCGCACGTTTACGCGAGCAGTGCGGATATCGGTAAAGTACCATGATAGCCGCACTGCCCACGTATACCGCTGAGCATTGTCGTTTACGACACAGAAGGTAGAAGACGAAAGACGGACGGCGACCGTCTTCCGATCGCTGTCCGTGCTAGTCCACAATGACAAGGAATGTCGTGTAGAGACCCAGATGGAGCCTGTCGCTGTTGGCGATTTCCACGGGGGGATAGACTTTGCCGGGTTCGCGTTGGTCGCGCGGCGGCTCAATCACAATATCGCCGTCGCCCGCGCCCGATTCGAGCACTGTGCCGTTGGTCGATCCAAGGCCCTGGGCGTACCAGTGCTCACCCTCGAGCCAAATGCGAAGATGCTCGCGCGAGGCGTCGGCGCCTACATCGGTGATGCTGGGCGAGGTTTTGGGCAAAGAACCAATCACGGTGCCGCGCGGATCGCGTGTGAGGGGATGGATTTGCATGTCGGCGCAGTTGTCGGCATGGGTTCTGAGCAGACCGAGGTTGGGAGCGACGGTGTGCGGCTGCTCCAGGCTGCTCATAAAGCCGCGTCCGACGGTAGTTTCGGTGGTGCCAAAGTGCCCGCCCGTCTTGCTGGCGCAAAAGCGCTCGACGGTGGTCACGCCCTGAACGGGATCGGCGAGCGCCCCCGTTGCCACAAAGAGCATAAGGTAAAGCGTGCTTTTCTCGCGCACGGCATTGCCGTCAAAGTTGTCGATGCGATTGAGGGCATTTGCATATAGGCGGCTGTCCAGCTTGTAGCTGGCGAGAGCCGACATCATTTCGTTGGCGGCCGGACCGCGATAGTGCTCGGCGATTGCCCGATAGGCGGACTCGCCGCCGCCGAGCTTGCTGCAGATTGCCGAGGAAAGGTTGAGCGTGGTGACGGTAAAGTCGCTGTAGATGGAGGGCGCGCACTGGTCAGGCTTGCGATGGACGATGTAACGGGTGAGATACGAGCGGTTGGAAGAGCATTTCTCGAGCAGGGTACTGCCGAGATAAGAGTTTCCATTGATGAGCATTCGGGCGATCTCGAGATGTTTAAGACCGCCGAACGAGCGAATATCGTTATAGAGGACCGAGCAAGGCGTCTCTGCTGCCACGGATACCTCCTTTGATTGCTTCCTAGCCAATATGGCGATAGGAATTAATGGCCCCCGGTGGGCGACGTATTAAATGGCTGCGCAATATATAGCGTAACCAAAGCAACATTATAGGCCACATGTTCGAAATTGCAGGAAGACCGAGAGATTTGGTTTGGACTGGACGGAAATCCCCCTCTGTCTTGATCTATAACAATTAGGACCGATTTTACTCGGTAATTGTTACAGATTGAGACGCTTGTGAACCGTGTCGACCGTTTGTCTCGATCTGTAACACGTAGAGGAAGATTCGCCCTGTAGATGTTACAGATTGAGACAATCAGCCGGGCCCACCTCGTCCGCCCCGTCATCTGTGGTTTACGTGGGGGCATGCGAAGCACGGGTATACTAACCGGCGGCGAATCTGCTCCATCGCTTAGAGCTGCTGCGTCTGGACGGCGCGTGATAGGGCTGCCAAAGCGATCGCCAGCGTGCTGAGCAACGTCCTCTCTGTGCGCACCTGTTTTTGTATGTATTAGCGCACTACCAAGCACGCCCGCGCGGCCGCATGACGCGCTCATGACGCGTGCAGATAAGGAACAACAACATATGCGTAATTCTGTATCCGACGTCACCGACGCCGAGATTCTGGACGAGGCCCGCGAGGCCATGACCCAGGCTGCCTTCGATGCCGCCGATGAGGCCAATGCTGCCCAGGCCGTCGAGTCCGCTACCGAGAGCCTGCCCGCCTTTAACGAGCTGGGGCTTTCGGACGAGATACTCCGTGCTATCGAGAACCTGGGCTACACGGCGCCGACGCCCGTGCAGGCCGGCTCGATCCCCGTGGTGCTCGAGGGTCGCGACCTGCTTGCCGCCGCTCAAACCGGCACCGGCAAGACGGCCGCCTTCTTGCTGCCGACCATGAACAATCTGGAGCACATTGCTCCGCCCAAACCCGTGCGCGAGCGCGGCGGCCGCAACCGCCGTCGCGGTGCCAAGAAGCCCGAGGGCAACGGCCGCGGCCCCGTGATGCTCGTCATCACCCCCACGCGCGAGCTCGCCCAGCAGATCGACGAGGTCGCGAGCAAGATCGCCGACGTCACCGGCCATGTCGCCGTGACCGTCGTGGGTGGCGTGAGCTACAAGCCGCAGACCGCGGCACTCAAGTACGGCTGCGATATCCTGGTCGCCACGCCGGGCCGTCTGGTCGACCTGATCGAGCAGGGCGCCTGCCACCTGAACGAGGTCAAGGTGCTGGTACTCGACGAGGCCGACCGCATGCTCGACATGGGCTTTTTGCCCGCCGTCCGCCGCATTGTGCGCGAGACGCCGGCCGAGCGCCAGACGCTGCTGTTCTCGGCGACGCTCGACGAGGAGGCCGTGGGCGAGATCACCGACCTGGTGAGCGATCCGGCTCGCGTGGAGATCGCGCCCGCCACGTCGACCGCCGACACCGTCGACCAGTTTGTGTTCCCGGTGTCCATCGAGGCCAAGAATAACCTGTTGCCCGAGTTCCTCAAGAAGGAGGGCCCGGAGCGCACCATCGTCTTTATGCGCACCAAGCATCGCGCCGACAGCTGCTGCCGTCGTCTGGAGCGTAAGGGCATCAAGGCCGCCGCGATTCATGGCAACCGCAGCCAGGCCCAGCGCGAGCGCGCGCTTTCTGCCTTCCGCGACGGCACCGTCGACGTGCTGGTGGCAACCGATGTTCTCGCCCGCGGCATCGACATTAGCGACGTGCGCTACGTCGTGAACTTTGACGTGCCGGCCGAGCCGACCGACTATATCCACCGCATTGGCCGTACGGGCCGCGCCGGCGAGCTGGGCTGGGCCATTACGTTTGTGACCGAGCAGGACGTCGATGAGTTCTACGAGATCGAGAAGCTCATGGACAAGACGGCCGATATTTACGAAGCCGGCGACCTGCATGTGGGTCCCAACCCGCCTGCGGTTGATCCCGAGCGCGACCCTGCGGCCTTTAAGGTGAAGAAGAAGACTAAGCGCGGCAAGTCCAAGAGCAAGAAGAAGCTTGAGCAGGCGCGTCGCGACGGCAAGCGCAACGGCGACGATTACGGCGATGTTGCCGGTCGTTCCAACCGCGGTCGCGACGAGCGCCGCGGCGACGGCGAGCGTCCGAGCCGTCCCAAGCGCGGCGGCAAGACCCGCGTGCGCGAGGGCGTTCAGGCTCGCGTGGACGAGGCTGTTGAGAGCGTGGCTCGCGAGGTAGCTGCCGAGGAGCGCGGCGGTGCTGGTGCCGCTGAGCAGCCTGCGCGCGGCAACCGTGCCGAGCGTCGTGCCAAGCAGTTCCAGGGCGAGGCACACCGCCGTCGTCGTGAGGACGAGGACCGCGGCGGTCGTCGTCGTGTCGAGCGCGAGGACGAGGGCCGCGGTTCGCGCGGTGGCAAGCGCGGTGCGGGCGACCGCCGGCGTTCCGGTCGTGATGACGAGCGCGGCGGCCGTGATGAGCGTCGCGGCGGCGAGGGTCGCGGTGAGCGTACTGCCCGTGGCGGTGAGTCCCGTGGCGGCAAGCGCTTTGAAGAGCGCGGTAGCCGCGGCGGCGAGCGTCGCGAGGGTGCTCGCGGCAATGGCGGCCGCGGCGGCGCTGGTCGTTCTAACGAGTCGCGTGATCGTCGTGACCCGCGTGCCAGCCGCGATCGTCGCGATGACTGGCGCAACTACGACGATACCCGCGAAGAGCGTCGCGGCGGCTATCGTGGTGGTCGTGGCGGCAACCAGGCCGGCTCCCGTGGCGGCCGTGCCGGCGGTCGCGATAACCGTGGCAGCTACGGCAACAGCCGTGGCGGCAAGCGCGGTGGCAGCTCCCGTCGCCCCGGCGACGGCGGCGGCAAGCGCAAGTAAGATGCGCATCGCGCGCTAGCGTGAGACAAGCTAAGGGCCCGAGCAAACAACGCTCGGGCCCTTTTGTTTGCCGTGTCCATCGCTAATTCAAACGTGATGTTCTCGGGAATGCATCTGGGGGATGCCGAGGACCTATTTTCTGCCATGCAGCAATGGGTCCCATGGGGTGCGCCGTGCATTTTTTGGAGTATTCTGCAGTTCGAGTTGTCTGCATATGATTCGACGTCGCCAACGGTGGCCTTCGGATATCCCTAGCGAGCGTTCTGAGTCAGATTTCGCCGTTTTCCGGAGCAGGGGCGCGTCATTCTCGCCATGTCGGGACTTAGAATGATACGGCGCCCTACAGTTTTGCCCACCCGCGGCGGTGCTGACGCGGTCACGTTGCAGAATACTCCGTTTTTTGCACGTGCCGGGATGGGGTACCTCAGGAGAACGCGGCGGTATCCAGTAAGTATATGCAATCTGTACCGTAATTTATACAAAACGAAGAGGCAGACAGCGTAGGGTGGGTGCATTGGGGTGCTTGGTGCACCAAAACGGGGATCCCATGCGCCGTATACTCTGGCTGGATGTGAAAGCGGCTTGACGCGTTGCCAGGCGTAGGGGAGGGTGCCTCGATGAGCGTATTCGAAATTGTGTTTAGTCCGACGGGTGGAACGCGGAAGGTGTCTGGCCTTGTGGCCGGGGCACTGGGCAAGAATACCGTTACCGTCGATCTGGCCGATAGCGGGCTAGATTTCAGCGCTGTCTCGATGACTGAGGACGACGTGGCCGTAATCTCTGTGCCGGCGTACGCCGGTAGAATCCCGGCTGTGGTGGCTGACCGGTTGGGCATGGTGCGCGGCAACGGGGCTCGGGCTGTTTTGGTTTGCGTATACGGAAACCGCGCGTTTGAGGACACGCTCGTAGAGCTGGAGGACGTTGCGAAGCGCGCCGTATTTAGGGTTGTTGCAGCGGTTTCTGCTATTGCTGAGCATTCCGTTGCTCGTCAGTTTGCTGCTGGGCGACCGGATGCGCAGGATGCGGCGCAGCTCGCAGAGTTTGCGCAGCAAATTCAGCAAAAGCTGTTGGCTGAGGATGCGTCCGGGCCCTCTATCCCCGGCAATCGTCCTTATAAACAAGCCGGAGGTCACCGCATGGCACCCGAGGCAACAGAGGATTGTGTCTCCTGCGGTGCATGCGCCGCGGCGTGCCCCGTTTGCGCTATCGACAAGAGTGACCCCAAACGAGCAGCTGGCGAGGCGTGCATCTCCTGCATGCGCTGCATCGCCGTATGTCCGCGAGGTGCTCGCAAGCTTGATTCCAACAAACTATCCGCTGTTTCCCAGATGCTGAGCAAGGTTTGCGTCGCGCGGAAGGAATGCGAGCTCTTCATCTAGCGCAAGTGAGATTGGTGCAAACAAACCTGGCCCTTTTGCACCAAAAACGGATCAAAAAGGAAAAATAGTAAGGCGCTCTTTTTCACATTGAATATTGCAATTTGGTAACGCGTTTTATCAAATATGGCATTTATCTGCGGTAATGTTCTATTTCACCGCTGAGGGTGACATTTTATACCGCCTGCCGAACCGTATGGAGACCTCACAACTTTTTAGGTCAATGTTGTGCGTGTAGCAATTTCGCCCGGCCTCGCCTCCGGGCTGCCATGTGAGAGGGGATCTTATGGCTCGACTGCACGTAATGGAACGCAGCCACGCTCAGGCCGTCATGGACGACCTGCACGATGCACTCGGACGTCGTCTGGCGGTGAGCTCGCTCGCCCCGTGCCCCGTCGAGTTTACGGCGGCGCTCGTCAACCTGTGCTCCACCCAGAGCTGCGGCAAGTGCACGCCCTGCCGCGTGGGCCTGAGCGCGCTGAGCGACCTGCTCGCCGATGTGCTCGAGGGCCGCGCCGACGAGTCCACGCTCAACTTGATTGAGCGCACGGCCCGCACCATCTACCTTTCGAGCGACTGCGCCATCGGCTACGAGGCCGGCGCCATGGCACTCACCGCCATCCGCGGTTTCCGCGATGATTTTGAGCACCATATCCGCGAGCACTCCTGTGGCTTTGACCGCGAGGCCCGCGTCCCGTGCGTCTCGGGCTGCCCGGCGCACGTCGACATTCCCGGTTACATTTCGTTGGTCGAGGCCGGCCGCTATGCCGATGCCGTCAAGGTCATCCGCAAGAACAACCCGCTGCCGCTCGTCTGCGGTTTGGTGTGCGAGCATCCCTGCGAGATGCACTGCCGTCGCGGCATGGTCGACGATCCCATGAACATCCTCGCCCTCAAGCGTTTTGCCGTTGAGCACAGCGACCTCAACGATTACAAGCCCAGCGTGGCCGACAACACCGGCAAGCGCATTGCCGTGATCGGCGGCGGCCCGGCCGGCCTTTCCTGTGCCTACTATCTGGCCGTGATGGGCCATAAGGTGACGATCTTTGAGCAGCGTCATCACTTGGGCGGCATGTTGCGCTACGGCATCCCCAGCTACCGCCTGCCGCGCGAGCGCCTGCAGGCCGAGATCGACTGGATCTTGAGCGCCGGCATCGACGTGGAACTCGACCACTCCGTCAACGGCGAGGAGCTTGCCCGCCTGCGCGACGAGTTCGATGCCGTCTACCTAGCCATTGGCGCCCACAGCGATAAGAAGCTCGGCCTTCCGGGCGAAGAGGCGCCCGGCGTGGAGTCGGCCGTCAAGATGCTGCGTGCCATCGGCGACGACGAACTGCCCGACCTGAGCGGCCAGCGCGTGTGCGTCATCGGCGGCGGCAATGTGGCCATGGACGTGGCGCGCTCTGCCGTGCGTTGCGGTGCCGAAAAGGTGAGCATCGTCTACCGCCGCCGCATCTGCGACATGACGGCCCAGGATGCCGAGATCGCCGGCGCCCAGGCCGAGGGGTGCGAGGTTCTGGAGCTCACCGCACCGCTCGCTATCGAGACGGGCGAGGACGGTCGCGTGAGTGGCCTGCGCGTGCAGCCGCAGATTATCGGCGAGCCCCGCCGTGGACGTCCGGCCCCGCGTGCCGCAGCCACGCCCGAGCGCGTCATTCCCTGCGAGCGCGTGTTTGTGGCCATTGGCCAGGACATCGATTCCAAGCCGTTTGAGGACATGGGCATCGCCTGCAAGTGGGGTCGCATCGTCACCGATTCGGATGGCGCCGTGCCCGACTTCGATGGCCTCTTTAGCGGCGGTGACTGCCAGACCGGTCCCGCCACCGTCATCCGGGCGATCAACGCCGGTCGCGTTGCTTCGGCAAACATCGACCGCTACCTGGGCTTTGACCACAAGATAAAGCTCGACGTGGAGCTGCCGACCGTGCAGTTTAAGGGCAAGCACGAGTGCGGCCGCTGCGAGCTGGGCGAGCGCGAGGCCGGCGAGCGCATCCACGATTGGAATCTGGTCGAGCAGGGCCTCACCGAGGAGGAGGCACGCCAGGAGGCAAGCCGCTGCCTGCGTTGCGACCACTTTGGCTTTGGCGCGTTCCGCGGAGGGAGGAACCTGGAATGGTAGAGCCCAACAACCCCACTGTCAGCGACAACACCGAAAGCGGAGCACTCAACATGGTCAAGCTCACTATCGATAATTGCGAGGTCGTGGTGCCCGAGCACACCACGATCCTGGACGCGGCCAAGTCCGTCGGTATCCAGATTCCCACCCTGTGCTACCTGCGCGATCTAAACGAGATCGGCGGCTGCCGCGCGTGCGTGGTCGAGGTTGAGGGCTGCGACCAGCTGGTTGCCGCCTGCAACAACTACGTGCTCGACGGCATGGTGGTCCACACCAACAGCCCCAAGGCCCGCGAGGCGCGTCGCACCAACGTGCAGCTGCTACTGTCCCAACACGACTCGCGCTGTACGAGCTGCGTGCGCAGTGGTAACTGCAACCTGCAGACCATCGCCAACGACCTGGGCATCTTCTATCTGCCGTACGAGCAGCACCTGGCACGCGAGGGCTGGGACTTCGATTTCCCCATCATCCGCGATAACGACAAGTGCATTAAATGCATGCGTTGCATCAAGGTGTGCGAGAGCGTGCAGGGCTTAGGGATTTGGGATCTGACCAACCGCGCCACGCATACCGCCGTGGGCACCCGCGGGCGTGCGCCGATCGGCAAGACTGATTGCGTCGCGTGCGGCCAGTGCATCACGCATTGCCCGACGGGCGCCCTGCGCGAGCGTGACGATACCGAGACCGTGTTCGATGCCATCGCCGATCCCGACAAGATCGTGCTGGTGCAGATTGCGCCGGCCGTGCGTAGCGCCTGGGGCGAGGAGCTCGGCATTCTGCGCGAGGAGGCCACCGTCGAGCGCCTGGCCTGTGCGCTGCGCCGCGTGGGCTTTGAGTACGTGTTCGACACCGACTTCTCGGCCGATCTCACCATTATGGAGGAGGGCTCCGAGCTGCTCGAGCGCCTGGGTAAGGCCGCCAAGGGCGAGGGTGACAGCCGCGGCTGGCCCATGTTCACGAGCTGCTGCCCGGGCTGGGTACGCTTTGTGAAGGCACGTTACCCCGAGTTTGTCGACAGGCTCTCCACGTCAAAGTCGCCGCAGCAGATGTTCGGCGCCATCGCCAAGACCTACTACGCCAAGGTGCTGGGCGTGGAGCCCGAGCGCCTGTTTGTGGTGTCCGTTATGCCGTGCACGGCCAAGAAGGCCGAGTGCGCGCTGCCGAGCATGGTGGGCGAGGACGGCACGCCCGACGTGGACGTTGCGCTGACGGTGCGCGAGATGGTGCGCATGATCCGCGCGAGCCACGTGAGCGTGGATACGCTGGTCGAGGAGCCGCTCGATACGCCGCTGGGCTTTGGCACGGGTGCGGGTGTGATCTTTGGCGCCACGGGCGGTGTGATGGAGGCCGCCGTGCGCTCGGCCTATTACCTGGTGACGGGCAAGAACCCCGACGCGGACTTCTTTACCGATGTGCGCGGCCTGGACGGCTGGAAGGAGGCCGTGGCCGATATCGATGGCACCAAGGTGCGCGTCGCCGTGGCACACGGGCTGGGCAACGCCGCCCGCCTGCTCGACGCGATTCGCGACGGCCGCGTGAACTATGACTTCGTTGAGGTCATGGCGTGCCCGGGCGGCTGCGTCGGCGGCGGCGGTCAGCCCATCCACGACGGCTGCGAGCTGGCAGCCGAGCGCGGTCAGGTGCTGTGGGGCCTGGATGCCGCTGCGGACATTCGCTTCTCGCACGAGAATCCCGATGTCCAGGCGTGCTACCGCGAGTTTTTGGGTGAGCCGCTCTCGCCGCTGGCCGAGGAGCTGCTGCATACCGACCATCACGCATGGGCGATGCCTAACGAGGGGACGTGCTAGCGATGCACGCGTTTGATGTTGAGGTGTCGCGCCGGGGGTTTGCCTCGGCGCTTGCCGCGGGTGCACTGTCGCTTGCGCTCGCGGGCTGTGGCGGCGGGGCCGCCGGTGCCGGGTCCGCCGCGGACTCGGCTGCCGGGTCTGCTGCGGGCAGTTCTGCTGCCGAGTCGGTCGAGGTGCACGCCGCCTCGCTCAAGGGGCCGACCTCGATTGGCCTGGTGCAGTTTATGGACCAGGCTGCCGATGGCGAGACGGACAATGAGTTCGACTTTGCGATCAACACCGCCGCCGACGAGATTGTGCCCAAGGTCATTCAAGGCGATATCGACATTGCCCTGGTGCCGGCCAACGTGGCGAGCGTGCTCTACAACAAGACCGAGGGCGCGGTGCAGGTCATCGACATCAACACGCTGGGCG
>CABRFW010000042.1 GCA_902470265.1 uncultured Collinsella sp. | reverse complement strand
ACCAGGTCGCGCGGTTCTAGCAAGACCAGACCGCCCAGCACAAAAATCGGCAGCCCAACAAACAGGGGGCGGAGATGCAGCAGGTACATGCATCTCCGCCCCTTTTGCGTCGAGAAGTTATGCCGACGACCCGTGCCGCCGCGCTCGCGTTATCCGCGCTGCGGACCCGCAGTAGCCACGAGCGGTTCAAGCCCCAGCTCGCGCGCGTAGTCTTCCTGCGTAAAGACTTCGACCAGTTCAAACGTATCGGCCGCATCGTCAAACGCAAAATGCAGCACTGAGCAGTTGCCCGGCACGCGTTCGCGCTCGTCGGCCGCCGCGCCCCGCACGTGGTCCAAAAACTCCTTGATAGCCGAACCGTGGCTCACCGCGAGCACACACTCGTGGTCCGGACGTCGCATAAGATCGGTTATCGTCGCCGCCATGCGCTCGCGCACCTGCATCTGGCCCTCGCCGCCAAACTGACGATAGAAATCTCGCCACGGGCGCTCGGGCATAAGCATCACGCGCTCGGCCTCAAAGTCGCCAAAGAACCACTCACGCAGACCGTCCAGGCGCTCGTACGCCAAGCCCGGCCACAGGTTGGCGATAGTCTGCTCGGTGCGATGAAGTGTGGAGGTGTAGGCATGATCGGGTTCAATGCCGCGCGCACGTAAGAACATGCCGGCACGCGCCGCCTGGTCGCATCCCAGCTGCGTGAGCGGCGAGTCACTCCAACCCTGAATAATGCGCTTAAGGTTGAATATTGTCTGCCCATGACGAACCAGATACAGGTCTTTATTCATAGGGGTCCTTTCGTTCGTTACCAATCAAGGAGCGAAAACGCACCGTCGCAATAGCCAAAATGAAGCACGGCACCGTTGTCGGGTAGCTCTCCCCTGCCAGTCACATACTCAAGAAACTCCTGGCAGGAAGAGCCGTGGGAGACCGCCAGCACACAGTCGTGCTGCGGCCTGGCCATGATGTGGGACAGCGCCGCGACCATGCGCGACTGGAGCTCGCCTTCAGACTCGCCACCAAAGGCCACCGGATAATCACCCCAGGGCTGCGGCGGCATCTCGCGATTTGATGTACCCTCCAGCGAGCCCAAATGCCACTCGCGCAGGTCATCGACCAGCTCTATCGAGCGGCCCTCACCAGCAATTAGCTCAGCCGTATGCCGCGCCCGGCCCAACGGCGAGGAATACACACGGTCAAAGGTCACGCCACGCGCCTCAAACGCCGCGCGCGTCGCCAGCGCCTGCTCGCGCCCGCGCGCCGTAAGCGGCGAATCGTGCCCACCCTGCAAAATGTTCTGCACATTGAGCTCAGTCTGCCCATGCCGCACCAAATACAAATCTGCCACACGTCCTCCCCTCGCACCACCGCAAAGGGGACAGGTACCTTTGTGGTGGTTTACCGCCGGATCACACCGCGGTGACGCTCAGCTACACCAGTACGTCGGCAAGCGGGCGCTTAGGTACGTGGTGCACCTGCGCCTCGTCGCGCCAGTAATTAATTGAGCCGTCGGGGTTGGAATCGATCGCATCGATCACCTGCGTCTCGGCCGGAACGCCAAACGCCATGATCAGCTTGAGCTCATACTTGTCGTTATCGAGCCCCATGGCATCGATCGCGTGGGGCGTAAAGGCCTTGAACATGCAGGCAGCCACCTCGGGCGTGGCGCTGCGAGCGGCGAGCATCATCGTCTGCGCGGCAATGCCCGTGTCGACCTCAGTAATAGGAGCGGCGGGCTTACCCGGAACGGCGCGCTCGGCAAGAATCGCGATGTAGCCGGTCGGGCGCTCGCCCTCATCGGGACCCGACCAATCCTTAAGCGCACCGGCCCACGCGAGCTCATCAAATACGCGCGCGCAATCCTCGGCACCGCTCACCACATGAAAACGAAGACGCTGAGCATTGGCACCACAGGGAGTCAGGTGCGCCAGCTCCGCCAGCTCAAGCAAAAGCTCACGCGGCACGCGCATGGACTCGTCAAAGCGACGGCACGTGCGGGCGCAGCGAACCAACGCATCAAACGCGTCCAAGCCGAGCTTTTCGCAACCCTGCTTTGCCATCGACTCCGCGCTCGACGGCGCCGCGGGATAGGGACCCCCAATTTCGGGCAATTGTTCTTAGGAGAATCTAACCTAAAACCTTGGCAATTACATACAGCGGCGTAATGTTCTACAATTGTTGATTAATCCTCACTGGAGCGGGAACAAAAGTAACAATTCGGGAATGTGGGGCGGCAATTCGTCCTTCCCGCCCCATGCATCGGCGCCCTTGGGCGATACTTGTTGCAGCACTTTTGGCGTACGCCGCACGGAGAGCAATGAACGCGACGTGCACCGCACGGAAAGGAGACATTATGGGCATCTTTAAGAACGATGACCAAAAATCGAGCCAGTTTGGATTTGACGAGAAAAGCATGGCAGGCAAGGCCGTCAAGGCCGTGCGCTGGATTTACGCCATCACGGGCGTCTTGGCGCTCGTCGCCGGCATCGCACTGCTGTTTGCGCCCGCCAAGTCCCTCGTCTTCCTAACGACCGTCTTGGGCTTCTACTTTGTGATCACGGCCGCGATCAGGCTGTTTACCGCTGTTTTCGAGCCACTGCTGCCCACCGGCTGGCGCGTGACGAGCATCATCTCCAACCTACTCATTATCTTGGGCGGCGTCATAATCCTGCGCAACCAGGCCTTCTCGACCGCGACGCTCACCACGATGGTGGTTATCGTGGCCGGCTTTGGCTGGATTGTCGAAGGTGTCATGTCCATTCTGGAGTCCGAGCTTTCGTCCAACCGTGCCCTCGCCATCCTGAGCGGCGCGCTCTCCATCATCGCCGGCATGTTCGTGTTTATCTATCCGCTGTGGTCGGCCAAGATGCTCGTCATCTTTAGCGGCACCGCACTGCTGGTGTTTGGCGTAACGCTGATTGTTCGCGCTATTCAATTTGGCAAACTGGTGCACTAGATGCCGCGAACGCTCTTTATTGATGCAGACGCCTGCCCGGTCACGCGCGAGTCGATTGACTGCGCGCGGCGGGCGGGCGTTGCCGTGGTTATCGCCGGCAACAGCACGCAAAACCTGGAACGTCACATTCGCCGCGACGATCCGCGCGATGCCGAGCACGCGCGTCGCGGCTTTTGGGTCACCACGCTCGATGTGAGCGTGGGCGCCGATAGTGCCGACTTTGCCATTGTCGAACGCCTGCAGGCGGGCGACGTGGTCGTGACGCAGGACATCGGCCTGGCGAGCATGGTGCTCGGCCGCGATGCCGCCGCACTCGGTGTGCGCGGGCGCGTGTACGACAAGGCGACCATCGACATGCAGCTGTTTATTCGTCACGAGGAAAAGAAGGTGCGTCGCGCCGGCGGTCGCACCCGCGGGCCGGCGGCATTTACCAGCGAAGACCGCATCCGCTTTAAACGCAACCTCACCGAGCTGCTGCGCTAACCAAGGTAGATTTTTGGGACATGCCTAAAAATCTACCTTTTTGTTTTGGCGATTGACGCGCATCCAACGCCCAAGTCATGGCGGTAGATTTTACGGCATACCCCAGTTTTTACGGCCTATCCCAAACATCTACTTAGAGGCCAACGGCGGAAAGGATGAGACCCCAGCCCGCGCCGATAACGTACATCATAATCAGGAACACGACGTTTTCGCGGGCGCTGCGGTTGGTACGGAACAGCACCAGGTAGCCCACGCCGGCGGAGATAAGCGTGCCGGCGAGCATCGGTGCCAGCTGCAGCGCACCTTCCAGATACAGCTGCGTGATGACGACGCTGGCCGAGCAGTTGGGGATCAGGCCGACAAGCGCCGAGCCCAGAACCGCAAGCGTCTCGTTACCGCGCAGGAACTGCTCAATCGCCGATTCGCCGAACGTCTCGAGCACGGCGACCAGAATCAGCGTCACCAGAAAGATGAATACTGATACCTGTATGGTGTGCGAGATCGCACTGCGGATAATCGACAGAACGGGCGCGCCCTCGTGGGAGTGGTCGTGGCTGTGGCCGTGGTGGTGCTCATGCTCGCCCATGTGACCGTGATCATGGCTGTGTCCGTGGTCGCGCTCATGTTCATCTTCATCATCATCGCAACCGCAATGGTCGCGCTCGCATAACTCGTGGATGTGGTCGGCGCTCACGCCCGCCTCGGCCACCTCGTCGATGATGTCACCGCCAGTGTGGTCGTCGTGCGCGCAGTTCACGTGGGCCGGGTTGGCCGCGGTTCCCAGCACGGTACGGCGAATCGCCGCATGCGCGCGAGCGTTACGACGCAGGCCGCGAATGGCGGCGTCCACGATAAAGCCCGTGACTAGCGCGATCAGTGCCTTCGAAGCCAAAAGCATCGCCATGGTCTGCACGGGCACCTGCTCGGCAAGCAACAGCGGCAGCATCTCATCGGAGGTCGAAAGGAACACCGCCACCAACGTGCCCAAGGTCACGACACGACCGGCGTACAGCGTGGCCGCCATTGCCGAAAAGCCGCACTGCGGCACCATGCCCAGCAACGAGCCAACCACGGGGCCCGCGGCACCGGCGCGCTTGATGGCGCCGTTAACGCTGTCGCCCGCAACGTGCTCCAGGGTCTCGAGGGCCAGATACGTCACCAACAAAAACGGCACCAGCGACAGCGTGTCCTTGCCGGCGTCGAGCAGAATATCAATCAGCAAATCCATGACGGATGGAACCTTTCGTGTCTTTCGGCAGCATTGTAAAAGTCCTAGCGGTCAACTAGGGTATTGTAGTTGACCTAGGCGTGGTGCCAATAGTTGCCCATGGTAAACTATCATCTCGCCATAACTCAGTAACCCCGAGCCGCGCGACGCGGCCCGTCCAAGGAGCAGCCTATGAACGTTTCGCAAGCACTTGAATACGAGCGCCAGCCGTTTATTCCCATGTTTATCTATGGCGACCACGGCGCCATGGAGTCCGAACGCCAGAAGGGCGAAGAGGCCCTCAAGGTGCTCGAGACCGAGTATTTTACTGCCGAGGACGACCCCGGCTTCGACTTTGCCACCGTGCGCGACCTGGCCGACCGCAACCGCGACCTTTGCGACCAGATTGGCGAGGCACGCCTGCGCAATGTGACGCCCGCGACGCTCTCGCGCGGCCTGTCCGACGCCGACACCTGCGCCGCCATCGGCAAGATGCAAAAGCGCACCGCCGCGTCCGTTATGCGCGAGATCCGCGGTGACCGCGACGCGCTCGGCGTGGCCTACGCCCGCAAGCCCATCCAGGGCACCGTGCTCGGTATCGACATCGAGACCACCGGCCGTGCACCCGAACGCGGTTATATCATCAACGTGGGCTGGGAGATCATGGAACTCACCAGCGACGCCATCCCGCACGACGCCGAGGCGCACTACTGTGGCCTGCCCGACATCTACCGCGGCGAAGATGTGCCGCTGTCGAATATCCACCACATTACCTGGGACGACATCGACGGCAAAACGCCCTTCCGCGAGAACAAGGAGCTGCAAAAGCAGCTGCTCAAGCTTATGAAGAAGTACCCGTACATGGCGCATAACGCCGCCTTTGAGGACAGCTGGTTCAAGATTCACCTGGACGGTTACGCCGAGGCACGCCGCGCGGGTAAGATCATTGTCATCGACTCGCGCCAGATCTGCCGCAGCCTGGACGCCGACGTGCGCTCGCTCCCCCGCGAGTCCGCCCCCGCCGCGCTCGAGAACTGGGCACGCCGTCGCGGCACCCTCGCGCCCGACGCCAACGAGCAGCATCTGGGTCTGGACGACACCGACCTCATGCTCCGCACGGTACAGGCCGAGTTCAACCTCAAGAACCTATTCGCGAAATAACCGATCCATCTGCGGGAGCGCCTGCCAGGCACAGTGCAATCCGTCTGGAGGCACCGGCACGCAGTAAACTAGGGCGCAGTCTTATGGCTGCACCCTAGTTTGCATCAAAACGAGCAAATTCGCGTGCTTCACATAGTCGGCAGGGGTTGGCCCACCTACTTTTTTCGAGTTGTTCGGCCAGCTGAACCACTAGTCGAGGCCCCTTGAACCGCAATCGAGCGCTATAGTCGCCCCAATTTCGCAACCAAGCCCCATAAATCTACCTGAATCAATTCGAATAGGACGTTGCGATCGCACCATTCGTATAGGATAAGGCCGAATAACTCAAATTATGTTGGTGAGGCACCTGAGCGGTCGGCAAAAACGCTTAGAAGCTACGAATCCGCAACTAAAGTTCACCAAAATGGGGCGGCTGACAGAAACCTCCCCAGCCGAAGCTGCCCCCCCTCAATACGACAGCTCAAAACCCACCGTTCGCAGAAGATAAGCCGCGCCCCAATACCGTTGCCCGAAGTTTCGGGCGTATATGGCGTCCGCTATGCCATCATGCGCGTATGGGAATCGTTCTGTCACATACCACGGCACGCGCTGTATACCAAACAGTCAACTCGCTCGCAAGCTACGCGACCGATCCCATACCCATGGAAAAGATCAAGGTGTCTGCGCCGACCACGTCCGACCTGGAAGCGGCGCGAGCATGGCTCAACAGAAAGAATGTCGATTCTGAAAGCATCCATGTGCTGACGTTTTCCAATAATGCCAAAAGGCACCGCAAGGGCTGCATCTGCCACTGCACGCGCTATACGTTTGATGCAGAAAGCTACCTAGAACTCGAGCCGAACGTCCACATCGTCGATATCAAGCTGTGCGCGTTAGAAGCAGCAGCCGACCTCAACCTTTCGGAGCTCGTTGAGTATTACTTTGAAATCTGCGGCTCCTACGCGCTTGGAACGTCCGACGAAACTCAATATCGCGAGCGCCCAGCCCTAACCAGCGTTGAAGAGCTCAGAGCCTTCTTTTCAGAGGCATCGGGGTATCGTGGATCTAATAAAGCACTTAAGGCACTTTCTTATGTACGCGAAGGCTGTCGCTCCCCACTCGAAACGGCGTTTGTCATGATGCTGACAATGCCCAAGTCAATGGGTGGCTTAGCCATACGCGCTATCAAAACGGACTATCCGATCCCAGTCCCCAAAAGATACGCCGCCCTAACGCGACGGACGGTTTTCTACCTCGACGCGCTGCTCGATAATTCGATGACCGATATCGAATACAACGGCTTTTACCACGACGAGCCCGAACAGCAATCAATTGACGAGGAACGCCGAAACACGCTGCGAAACATGGGATATGCCGTTATCACAGTTAGTCGTCATTCGTTTTTCAAGCAGTCCGCTTTTAGACGGGTCATGGAAGCGATTCGCATTCGCGAGAAGATATGGCCCGGTCGACTCCCGGATAACTTCGCCATCCTGCAAGAAACTCTTCGTCAATTTGTCTTGCGGCGCTACTTCGAATACGGCCGCCGCGTCCTGGAGACACTCAAAGAAGAAGAGGCCGCCAAGCGCGAAATTGCAAGCCAATATCCGCAAGCTGATGACCCGAGCATCAACGATGTGCCAGAACCCGACGACATGCAACACGTCGGGGCCCTTGCTGAGGAAATCAATGGGCCTTGGGAAAGCGACATTTTCGCAAAAATCGATGAAAACCGCACGGAAGACGACACGATTATTGATCTAATTGAGAATTCGCTCTTCTAAAGGCGATCTCTGCGGATGTCCACCTACATTTTTCGACTTATTCGGCCACCGATGTGCCAGATTGGCTGCAGCAATGCTCAATATAACTTTAGATAAAACTGATTCTGCAGGAACTCCCGTAGAGGAAGAACTGATTCTCGCGGTATTTAACACGATAAAGTACAAATATGAACAGTTCTAATGCTTCTCAAGGTGGCTTTCTTAACATGCTGGCCGAACATCTCGAAATATGTTGGCGAGCATTGCGTCGATGTCTCCCAACCCGCAGAAAATCGCAGAGGCGGCAAGCAGTCATCGAAATTAACGCAAATTGTATTGACATATGAACATACACTCATATAATCGAAAGCAAGTTATATGAGCGCATGTTCATATGAAAGGATATTGCAATGAGCATCCGCGTTGATGAAACGAAACCCGACATCGAGGCCACCGAACCCGCGATCCCCACCACCTGCTCGCCCGAGGACCTTCCCGACGAGGAGCTTCTCTACGACCTCGCCGACCTGTTCAAGGTCTTCAGCGACACCACGCGCATCAAGATCCTTTACGCCCTCATGGGCCGCGAGCTCTGCGTGGCAGACATCGCCGAAGCGACCGAAACCTCGCAGTCCGCGGTGTCGCACCAGCTGCGCACACTCAAGCAGTCGCACCTGGTTAAATTCCGGCGCGACGGGCGCAATATCCTATACTCGCTCGCCGACGACCACGTCTACACCATGCTCAACCAGGGCATGAGCCACATCTGCGAATAGCAGCCAACCACGGTACCAGCGCGGCCTGCACCCAAGCCGCAAAAACAGGGAAAGGAACCCACCATGAAAAAGCAGTTTAAACTCGACGAGATCGACTGCGCCAACTGCGCGCGTGAGCTTCAGGACGAGCTGGCCAAGCTCGAGGGCGTCAAATCCGTGTCCGTCAACTTTATGACCCAGAAGTTGACGCTCGAGGCCGATGACGCCGAGTTCGACGAGGTGCTCAACCGCGTTGTAGAGTTTACGGCCGACGCCGAGCCGGACTGCGAGATCATTCTCTAGCCCAGGTTTACGCCAACCTGCAAGGCCGCGCTTGATGCGGCCTTTGCTCGCGAAATTATATGAGCGAATGTTCATACATTCAAATGGGAGGATACGAGTCATGGCCACCGCCGACCCCAAAAAGAAAAAGAAGAAGCGCAAGAAAAAAGAATCACTCGAGCATAAGCGCAACCGCATCCTGGTAGCGCTGGGCATTTTTGCCGTGGTGTACGCCCTCGATGAGTTCAGCACCCTTACCGCCGCATTCGGCACCCCGGGCGACATCTACGCCAGCTTTGTGCTGTTCCTCGTGCCGTTTTTGATTGCCGGCTACGACGTACTGCAAAAGGCATTCAATAACATCCGCCGCGGCAAGGCCTTCGACGAGAGCTTCCTCATGGCCGTCGCAACCATCGGCGCATTTGCCATGGTGCTCTTCCCCGACACAGACCCGCACATGGCCGAAGGCGCCGCCGTCATGCTGTTCTACCAGGTCGGCGAGCTGTTCCAGGCATACGCCGTGGGCAAGAGCCGCAAGTCGATCAGCGCCATGATGGACATCGCGCCCGACTACGCTAACGTCGAGCAACCCGACGGCTCACTCGAACAGGTCTTCCCCGATGACATCGCGGTCGGCACCGTGATCGTGGTCAAGCCCGGCGAGCGCGTGCCTATCGACGGCGTCATCGTCGAGGGCGAAACCCAGCTCGACACCGCCGCCCTTACCGGTGAGTCGGTCCCCCGCCCGGCCAAAACCGGAGACGATATCATCAGCGGCTGCATCAACATGACGGGGCTCATCCACGTGCGCACCACCAAGCCCTTTGGCGAGTCCACCGTCGCACGCGTCCTGGAGCTCGTGGAGAATGCCAGCGAAAAGAAGGCACGCACCGAGAACTTCATCACGCGCTTTGCCCGCATCTACACGCCCGCCGTCACCGGCGCTGCCGCGGTGCTCGCGCTCGGCGGTGGCCTGGTCACCGGTGCCTGGTCCGACTGGATTCTGCGCGGCCTGACCTTCTTGGTCGTCAGCTGCCCGTGCGCGTTGGTGATCAGCGTGCCGCTCAGCTTCTTTGGCGGCATCGGCGGCGCATCCA
This sequence comes from uncultured Collinsella sp., assembly GCA_902470265.1. Lineage (GTDB taxonomy): Bacteria > Actinomycetota > Coriobacteriia > Coriobacteriales > Coriobacteriaceae > Collinsella. The sequence goes on along the minus strand of CABRFW010000042.1, from coordinate 921 downwards.
AACTAGGCGTTCTCATCAAGGGTTCTAACTACCTCGAAACGCTCGCCGACGTGGACACCGTCGTCTTCGACAAGACCGGCACGCTCACCAACGGCACGTTCTCGGTGGTCGCGGTACACCCCGAGGCCGGCTATACCGAGCAGTCGTTGCTCGAAGTCGCAGCCCTTGCTGAGTCGTTCTCCGATCACCCCATCGCGCAGTCCGTACGTGTCGCCTACCAGGGCGAGGTCGACCCCAAGCGCGTAAGCGACTCCACCAACGACGCGGGCCATGGCGTGACGGCAACCATCGACGGCAAGCACGTCGTCGTTGGCAACGCAAAGATGCTCGCCGCGGCCGGAGTCGAAGCGCCCGATTGCGAGGTCGTCGGAACGATTCTGCATGTGCTCGTTGACGGCGTGTACGCCGGCCACATCGTGATTGCAGACACCGTCAAGGCCGATGCTGAGCAAACGATTCGCGACCTGCACGCCGCCGGTGTCAAGCGCACCGTCATGCTCACGGGCGACCGCGAGGAGGTTGCGGCGTCTGTGGCCAAGCAACTCAGTCTCGACGAGTTCCACGCGCAGCTGCTGCCGGGCGATAAGGTCGAGCGCGTCGAGGCGCTGCTTGCAACCGAGAGTGGCAAGGGCAAGCTCGCCTTTGTGGGCGACGGCGTCAACGATGCGCCCGTGCTTACGCGCGCCGATGTGGGCATTGCCATGGGCGCTATGGGTTCTGACGCTGCGATCGAGGCCGCCGATGTCGTGCTCATGGACGACAAGCCGTCCAACATTTCCCGCGCGATCCGCGTGGCACGCAAGACCATGACGATCGTCTGGCAGAACATCATCTTTGCGCTGGGCGTTAAGCTGCTGATCCTTGTGCTGGCAGCGCTGGGCATCGCCAACATGTGGCTTGCCGTGTTCGGCGACGTAGGCG
>CABRFW010000041.1 GCA_902470265.1 uncultured Collinsella sp. | reverse complement strand
GAGCGTCCGGCTGATAACCGGGAGGTCACAAGTTCGAATCTTGTCAGGTCCACCACTTTCTTTCGCAATAAACACCCCAGCGAGAGCCGAGTCGCCGCTGGGGTGTTTATTACTGTCTCCGTGGGGGTTTAGCTCAGCTGGGAGAGCGCGGGCTTTGCAAGCCTGAGGTCAGGGGTTCGATCCCCCTAACCTCCACCATGATGGACCTGTAGCTCAGTTGGTTAGAGCGTCCGGCTGATAACCGGGAGGTCACAAGTTCGAATCTTGTCAGGTCCACCATCAAAACTGTGAAGAGCCCTGAGGCGTTGCCTCGGGGCTTTTTTCTTGTCTGCGATAAATCTCATTTTGGTTTTGTGTGCTGTGCGAAAGATTGGGTAGTATAGCTATTCAATGCGGCAACCCTGCCGCGTGTTAACCGCTACGTACCGGAGGTGTTCCATGGTTCGTGTCGACATAGAGACTATCGTCATGGCCGCCGGTCCCGTGCCATCGCTTATCGTGCTTCGCGAGCGCTGCAGCAAATCGGACTCGCCCGCGCCGTTGCGTTCCCTTTCCATTCAGACTGGTTCGTTTGAGGCTGCTGCCATTAGCCGTGGCATCGATAGCGGCCGCGCCGAGCGCCCGATTACCCATGACCTGCTGCTCGATACTGTTAGCGCCCTGGGCGCCAAGCTCGAGCGCATCGAGATCGTTCGCGCCGAGCCGCCGGTGTTCTACGCGACGATCGTCGTACTGGCCGATGGTGACGAGCGCAAGATCGACGCCCGTCCCAGTGATGCCATTGCCCTTGCCGTGCGCAGCAATGCCCCCATGTTTGTGGAAGACGACATCATGAATCGCCTGGGCACTGTTTCTACCCATGCCGAGGAAGTCGACGACGAGCAAGAGTTCGAGAAGTTCGACGAGTTCGTCCATACGCTTTCCCCCGATGATTTCTAAATGCGGGGCGGCCAGGTTGCGGAGCGTTCGCTGATGGCCGGCGGCATGTCTGCCGAGGCGGCGGCTATCGCGCGTGAAGCCCAGATGCGCTCGGAGGCATCCGAGGCGGCTCGCATTGCCTATGTGACGCAGGCCCGCACGCTTCGTGAACGCCGCGGCTCGTTTATCAAGATGGTTGTCATCTCCGTCCTTGTCGCGGCAATCTGCTCGCGCCTTCGTGGTACAGTTGGTGCGCTTGGGTTTTCGATCTCTACGGGCCTGGTGATCTGGGGTGTGGTCGACGCGGTAATGCTGACTAGTCAGATCAAGGTGCTCGACAAGCGCGCGATGGATATGATGCGCGCCCGTGACGCTGCCGCTAAGATCGCCGCCGAGGCACAGGAACTGTAACGACGCCGGACTCGATGGGAAGGTCTAAAGATGGCACAGGATATGCAGGACGCCGGTAACGTCTCCGCCGAGCTCGACGCCATGGTGTGCGATCTGATCGGCGCCTTCTTGGACGACCTGGCCGCGGGCGAGAACCCGGGCGTGGTCGTGGCAATCGAGGACGCTGCTTCCAACCGATATCTGGCGGCGCTCGACGAGGACGGCGAAGAGGCGTGCCTGGAGGCGGCCACCAACTTTATCTCCGAGCACAAGATGGGCCTTAAGGACGAGGGTCTGGGCCGCATCGCCCGTTACGCCATCGGCTACACCGGTTGTGTCGAGATCGATGGCGGCTACCATGACGCCCTGCTCGTGAGCTTCTTCGAAACCACGCTCGAGAGCGGTTTTTCGGCATATGTGCTGTATGAGGGCATGGGTGCCGGCGATGGTTTTATGTGGAGCGACCCTGAACCTGCAGGTGAGGAAACCCCTCTTATCTAAAATCGCTAAAATAAACGAGTTTTCGGTAAAAGGCTCAATATTCCCGCTGAGCGTTGCATTGCTGGGCGGGTCGCATACGCGTGCCGTTTGTATATGGATAGAAGATAGGGGAACTACATGCGCGTAGACAATCTGAGGAACATCGCCATCATCGCCCACGTCGATCACGGCAAGACGACGATGGTCGACAAGCTCCTGCGTGCCACGGACGCCTTCCGTGCCAACCAGCAGGTCGAGGACCGCGTCCTGGACTCTAACGACCAGGAGCGCGAGCGCGGCATTACGATTCTCGCCAAGAACATCTCTATCGAGTACAAGGACGTTAAGATCAACGTCATCGACACCCCGGGCCACGCCGACTTTGGCGGCGAGGTCGAGCGCGTGCTGCGTATGGCCGACGGCGCCCTGCTGCTGGTCGACGCTTTTGAGGGCCCCATGCCCCAGACCCGCTTCGTGCTGCGTCACGCTATCGACACCGGCCTTAAGATCATGATCGTCATCAACAAGATCGATCGTCCGGGCGCAAACCCCGAGAAGGCCTACAACGACTGCCTGGACCTCATGGCCGACCTGGGTGCCACCGACGACCAGCTTGAGTTCGCCATGGAGCACGTGGTCTACGCCAGCGCCATGAATGGCTTTGCCCGCCTTGACCCCAACGACGGCAACATGGACATGTACCCGCTGCTCGACATGATCATCGACGATATGCCCGCGCCCGAGGTTGACGAGAACGCCCCGCTGGCCATGCAGTGCGTGACCATCGACCACTCCAACTTCGTTGGCCGTATCGGCATCGGTCGCGTGTACTCCGGCACCATCCACCAGGGCGACCAGATCCTGGTTGTCAAGAACGACGGCTCCAGCGCCACCTCTACCGTCAAGCAGCTCTTTACCTTCGACTACCTGGGCCGCACCGAGTGCCAGGAAGTCGGCGCCGGTGACATCGCCGCCGTCGTGGGCATCGACCGCACCGATATCGGCGATGTCTACACCGATCCCGAGAACCCCGTCGAGCTCGAGCCCATCGAGATTGACCCGCCGACCCTGTCCATCGTCTTTGAGGCTTCGACCTCCCCGCTCGTCGGTCGCGACGGCGACATCGTGGGCGCCCGTCAGCTCAAGGAGCGCCTGTTCAACGAGGCCGAGAACAACGTGACCATGAAGATCGAGGAGCTCGAGGACAAGAGCGGCGTCGAGGTCTCGGGTCGCGGCATTCTGCACCTGTCCGTCCTGATGGAGTCCATGCGCCGCGAGGGCTTTGAGTTCCAGGTCGGCCGTCCCCGCGTTCTGTTTAAGAAGGACGAGAACGGCAACAAGATGGAGCCCGTCGAGCAGGCCGTCGTCGAGTGCCCGGACGAGTACTCGGGCAAGGTCGTTGAGGTCTTCGGTACCTCCGGCGGCATCATGACGAGCATGGATACCTCGGGCATCGTGACGCACCTCGAGTTTAAGATCCCGACCCGCGGCATCATGGGTCTTAAGAACCGCATCATGAACGTCACTCACGGCGAGGGCGTGTTCTACCACACCTTCCTGGAGTACGGCCCCTACGCCGGCGAGATCGGCAACCGTCAGAACGGCGCCATGATCTCCATGACCACCGAGAAGGCCGTTGCCTACGCTCTGGGTACGCTGCAGGAGCGCGGCCAGCTGTTTGTTGAGCCGGGCACCGAGTGCTACGAGGGCATGATCGTGGGCGAGCGCAGCAAGGCTGGCGACATGGTCGTCAACATCGCCCGTACCAAGAACCTGGGCAACCAGCGTTCCTCTACCTCCGATATCTCCGTCCAGCTGGTGCCGCCTCGCACCTTCTCGCTGGAGGAGGCGCTGGAGTACATTGCCGACGACGAGCTGGTGGAGATCACTCCCAAGAACATCCGCCTGCGCAAGCGTCTGCTCAACGCCACCGACCGTAAGAAGGCTGCTGTCCGCGCCGGTCAGGTCAACAAATAAGCACTGGGGCTTATAACCGCCAATAAGAAAGGGCGTCGACCGCAATGGTCGGCGCCCTTTTTGTGCACAGGGACTGAGCTGGTCTGCACCACCACAAAGGTGCCTGGCCCCTTTATGGTGGTTGGCGGCTAAGCGGTGGGGAGTCCTGGCGTGTTAGCCGGCTGCTGCGGTTTGAGGTGGGCGTTGCGCCAGATGATCTGGATGATGTAGCCGAGTGTAAAGACGAAGGTCACGCCGCTGATGAAATCACCTACGAGGGGGATTGCCGTAAGCGCGCCCGCGGCGATGCCACCTACGGCCGCCATGGCGTAACGGTTCTGGCTGTGTCCGACCATGCGGGCGATCGCACACCCCGCAAAGGCACTCGACACCAACGCGATGCCGATAACGCCGCACAAGAGGGCTCCGGCAAGCGACAGACCAGCGATAGAGATAATCAGCAGTAGGACGGCGGGGACGATAGCAATCGTGCTCAGAAGACCGCTCACCCACAGGGGCATGGGGCGCTGGTGGAGCATGCCGGCGGCGCTGGCGGTCGCGCGCGGAAAGACGAGCTCGAGCAGCAGAGCGACAAAGCAGGTCGAGAGTGCCGCGGCGACGATACCGCCGATGACATCGTTAACGGTGGAAGTATCCTCGTTCTCGGTGCGCTCGATCTTGAGCGCGCCTACCTCGGCGCCTGCGGCACGCTCGGGGTCCTCGGAGACGTGCGCGTTCACGGTGCCGGTGATGTGGGCGTTCTTGCCCAGGATGAGCTTGTCGGCCCAAACCTCGACATCGCCATTGACCGTGCCGTCGATAGTCACCGTGTCGCCCGCGAGCGCTGCCGACTTGACGGAGCCGCGCAGGGCGACCGTCTCGCCCACTGCGTAGAAGCAACTGGCAGTGCTATCGGTGTTGAGGACGATGTGCTGGCCGGCAACCGTAACGCTGCCGTCAACCGTGGTCTTGGCGATATCGATAGTGCGTGCCGCCAAGCGGACGGCGCCACCCACCGTGCAGTCGCGGATAGAGAGGGTATCGCCCGCGGCGATGATATCGCGGTCGATGGACACATCATCCAAGTTGAGGGCCTGACCGGCCCAGTACAGGTCACCCTCAACGCCGGACGGATTGGCGTCATTGTCGGTCGCAAGTACGTTGCCTGCGGTGTCCGTGCCGGCGAACGACGCCGTGGGAAGCACGGTGATCGCCAGCGCGATGAGCGCGAATAGGATGGTGATGCGGCCCCATGCTTTACGGCGCTGGGTCAACGGGAATTGATTGCAGGGCATAGTGAATCCTTCGTTAGATACTCGGCATATATCTAACAGGGTACCCAACGCGTGGGCGCTCTAAAAGAACCTCTCGGTTGCATTTCGAAGGGTCGTGCCGTGCTGTCTACTTTTTACGGTGCAAGAAGCGCGCGATATCTTCTTCGGTGGGGCTTTTGATGTCAAAGCGCAGCGACAGCCAGCGTAGTCCCATGGTCACCACGACGCAAACGACCAGTGCGACGACATTGCTGACCAAGCCGCTCATGACAAGGCAAACATAGCTTGCCGATCCGGCGATGGCCGCGATGGCATAGAAGTTGGTGCGCTGGAAGATACCCGGCACCACACCCATAAAACCATCTCGCAGCATGCCGCCGCCCACCGCGGTAAAAAAGCCCATCATGATGCACACCGCCGGCGCAAAGCCGTAGACCAGCGCCTTGTCTGCGCCGGTTGCCGCATAAATACCCACCGAGATGATATCGAGCAGGGGAATGAGCTTTTCGGGCTTGTCGACGATTGCCGGGAAGATGTAGATGATGGCCGCGGTGGCGATGGAGAGCGGGAGCGCCATCGGTTGGTTGAGGATGTAGACGTTGCCCACCTGCAGCGTCATATCGCGCAAAAGACCGCCGCCCAGTCCACAGACCACGGCGAGCGCGACGGCGCCCACCAGGTCGAGTTTGTGCTCGCGTGCAACCAACACGCCCGAGATCGATGCCGCGACGACGGCGAACATCTCGAGCCAAAACGGGATGGCAACCATGGCATCCGAGGCGTGTGCGGTAACGATCATAGCGGCGGCAACGGGCAAGATGGGGTCCTTTGAGTTACGGGTTTAGACAATGCCCGTACATAGTACATGTTCGGCGCCGATTGCGACCCTATTGCTCGGCAAACGGTCGGGACTGGGTGGGGGCGTGGCGTTACTGGAATGCCAAGGGTCCAAAACATGTACGTCAGCCTCCAAAAACGACATTTTCCGACATCTTTGGAGGCTGACGTACATGTTTGGATTGAGCTCACAGCATGAGTGAGTTGATTTACTCACATCCGGTATATTTCCCCACTTCAACGGACATAAGAGTTGGATACCGGCTCAGAGCGAGAGGCCCTCAATGGATACCCCTGTTCTCATTTCGCATAAAACCGCATGGCTTGTCCATCATGCACCCCAGAATTTGGTTCAGTCTCTTGCGCGGCACGACTACCAGATAGGCGCACAAGGCATCTCCACCCAGCAACGTGTTGCGCGCATACGACAGGCCCTTACCGACTGCGGCATTCCGTCCGATATGCTTAAGACTATCGATATCGCGGTTGTATTCGAATTTGAGCGAATTCGTACCAAAGGCGTCGTTTGCCACATTCTTGGACAAAATCTTCCCTACGAGCATATTAACGAGTTGACGCCCGGAATCTTCATCACCGACGAAGCCTTCGCCTTCGTGCTCGCTGCCGAGTGGATGGATAGGATCGAATATCTCGAATATGGCTATGAAGTTTGCGGCGATTATCGCATGAGGCTCAATCCCGCCGACCCTTATACCGAGCAACCAGCCACCACCTCCAAGGATGAAATAACCGAACTGCTCGATCGGCACCCCGGCAAACCCGGTGCCACACGTGCACGGCTCGCGCTCAGGCACATCTACGATCGCTCGGCCTCGCCTATGGAGACCGCTTCGGCAATCGCCCTCTCGCTCCCAACAAGCGAAGGCGGCGTTGGCATCCGAGGTGTCGAACTCAACAAACCGCTCGAGATCCCTCAACGTCTCTGGCATTGCGCCAAAGCTCGAACGCTCAAAATCGATGCGCTCGTGACCTATAAGCGCAGGGCGCTCGGTATCGAATATAAGGGCGGTTTTCACGATGAGCTCGAGCGCAAGGGAGCAGATGCGGAGCGAGAGGCCGTTCTCTCCCAAATGGGATATCGAATCGTTACGCTCACTTCGGCTCAGTTCGGCAGCCAGCTCGCCTTTCACCGCGCCATGAACAACATTCGCGAAGCACTCGGCATGCCTCGCTGTACCGACACCGGGTACCAGAGAAAACAAAACGAACTACGCAAGGCACTTATCCGCAACTGGAAAAGCATACGAGACGAGGAGGCACCTTCCGAATAGCGCCGCTCCCGTGAGCTCAATCCAAACGTGTACGTCAGCCTCCAAAGATGTCGAAAAATGTCGTTTTTTGAGGCTGACGTACATGTTTGGGGAAGCGTGGGATCGAGACGTATTTCGATAACAAAAAAGCTCCCGTTGTTGGGAGCTTTCTCAACCAAAATGGCGGAGGAGGAGGGATTCGAACCCTCGTGACCTTATACAGGCCAAACGGTTTTCGAGACCGCCGCATTCAACCACTCTGCCACCCCTCCGCGTGGGGTAAAAACAAAGCAGGCTCGAAGGCCTGCTTTGGAATTAACTGGCGGAGAGTCAGGGATTTGAACCCTGGAGACGCTTTTGACGCCTACACGATTTCCAATCGTGCTCCTTCGGCCACTCGGACAACTCTCCGTTAAATGCGAAAGTCAGTATACACGAGGAATCGCAAAGTGCAAACAGAAAAGTTGGCATTTTTTAAAACGCTTGGCCGCGCTTGGCGTTGCAGTGGGGTTTGAGGTGCCAAAAAACGGCTTCCGACCAGCGTGGTTGATCAACTCAATTGTTCAAAAGGGGTATTCATAAGTGACTTGGCAATGAATTTAAAAATCTTTGATTGGTGCTGTGGACCACTGGTATGCATTTTGCGACCACAGCCTTGTGCCCGTTGACCTGCGGCTTGGCTCAGCTTGTCCCCGCGGCGTCGTATCTTGTCCACAAATCCGTCAAGCTCTTGGTCGGCATTTGGTTGGAATGCGCATGAAACGTGGTGCGAGCATGGGCATATGTGGAGGTCATGAGGTTGTAGCTGCACATTCTTGCAGCCTGGGAGGTTGAAAGATATTATTACCAAGTCTTTTCCTGCTTCAGGCGCACCTTCACGACCTGAAGCCACATTTGCCCAGAGGAGGTGACAATATGAAGGCTTATGAACTGCTGTTCTTTGTTGACCCGTCGCTCGACCCCGAGACTCGTCTCGCTGTTATGAAGCGTATCGATACCACGATCGCTGAGGGCGCTGGCAAGGTCGACTCCGTTGACGAGTGGGGCAAGCGCAAGCTCGCCTACGAGATCAACGACCTCACCGATGGTGACTACACCCTCATCAACTTCCACGCAGATCCTACCCAGATCGCCGAGCTTGATCGCGTCCTGCGCATCACCGACGCCGTGGTCCGCCACATGATCGTCCGTCGCGACGACCAGGAGTAAGACTGTCGTTTTGGACTGGGCTTGTGCCCCAAGAGGAAGTAGTGAGTTATGAGCATCAATCGAGTGAACATCACCGGTAACCTCACGCGTGATCCCGAGCTGCGCGCCACCGCCGGCGGAACCCAGGTTCTGTCCTTTGGCGTCGCCGTGAACGATCGTCGCCGCAACCCGCAGACTGGCGAGTGGGAGGACTATCCCAACTTTGTCGACTGCACCATGTTCGGCACGCGCGCCGAGGCCGTGAGCCGTTTCCTGGCAAAGGGAAACAAGGTCGCGATCGAGGGCAAGCTGCGCTACAGCTCTTGGGAGCGCGACGGCCAGCGCCGGAGCAAGCTTGAAGTCATCGTCGATGAGATCGAGTTTATGAGCTCCCGTGGTGGCCAGGGTGGCTACGATCAGGGCGGTTACGCCCCCGCAGCTCCCGCGCCCGCACCGCGTCCTGCCGCACCGGTGGCTACGCCGCCCGCGGTCGACGTCTACGATGAGGACATCCCGTTTTAAGGGCTGTTCACCTATTTTTGAGTGAGAGGCGGCTTCGGTTCGCCGAAGTTGCCAAACGAAAGGTATTTTGACATGGCTAATGATTTTTCTGCACGTCAGCCGCGTCGTAAGTACTGCCAGTTCTGCAAGGAGAACACTGAGTTCATCGACTATAAGGATACTCAGCTTCTCCGTAAGTACATGACCGACCGTGGCAAGATCAAGCCCCGTCGCGTCACTGGCGCTTGCACGCAGCATCAGCATGACATCGCCAACGCCATCAAGCGCGCCCGCGAGATGGCTCTCCTGCCGTACACCGTCCCCGTGGTTTCCTCTCGTGGCAACCGCGACCGCGGCTAAGAAGGGAGACGCATCATGAAGGTTATTCTTCTCGATGAGATCAAGGGCAAGGGCGGCGAGGGTGACGTCGTAGAGGTCGCTCAGGGTTACGCTGAGAACTTCCTGTTCCCCAAGAAGCTCGCTGTTGCCGCCACCAAGGGCAACCTCAAGCAGCTTGACGAGCGTCGCAACAACATCGCCAAGCGCGAGGCCGTCCGTCTGGCTACCGCCAACGAGACCAAGGCTGCCTTCGAGGGCAAGACGGTTACCGTTGACGTCAAGGTCGGCGACGAGGGCATCCTCTTTGGCTCCGTTACCGCCGCTATGATCGCTGACGCCATCAAGGCTCAGCTCGGTATGGACATCGACCGCAAGCGCGTCGAGCTCGGTAAGCCCATCAAGGTTGCCGGTGCCCACACCGTTGCCATCTCGCTGTACCGCGAGATCAAGGCCGAGGTTGTCGTTCTCGTCGGCGTTACCGCCGAGGAGCTCGCTGCCGAGGCTGAGGTCGAGGAGGCCGCTGAGGTCGCCGAGGCCGAGACCGCCGAGGTCGAGACTGAGGCTGCTGCCGAGTAGCATTTGCTGCAACGCAACAATCTTGTTCTAAGAAGGGCGCTCTGGGAAACCAGGGCGCCCTTTTGTTTTTTGCGCTGAGCGAGCGTCATGGTGAACGTTGCGTCGAAGTCCTATATACAGGACCGTTCATCCGTTTGGTTCGGTGATGATTGGCGGCGCGCGGCGCGTTTTGGGACCGTGGCTGATACTATGGATGCTCGCAAGCGATATGAATGAGGATGCTCATGGCATATGACGATAGGGAGACCGGGCTGACGGTTGAGGACCGCGGCTCAAAGTTGGGTCTTCCCCAAAACCAAGATGCAGAGGCCAATGTACTGGCCGCTATGCTGCTATCGCCCGAGGTGGTCGAGGAGGCCCAGGTCGAGCTGCAGCCCGATGACTTCTACCGGCCCATTCATAAGACCATCTATACCGCGATGGTCGATATGTACAACAGCCGCATTCCCATCGACTCCATCTCGCTGATCGATTACCTGCGAAGCATCAACAAGCTCGATGCCGTGGGCGGCGAAGCGTACATTTTGGAGTTGATGGGTCAGACCCTGTCGCTCGTCAACTGGCAGCACCATGCCGCCATCGTTCGCCGCGATTCGATGCTGCGTGAGCTGATCGGCGCCACCAACGAGATCAACGCGCTGGCATATAACGCCCCCACCGACACCAAAGAGGTCGTGGAGCTAGCCGAGAGCAAGCTGCTCAAGGTTACGGCGCGCGAGGTCAAGTCGAGCTACAAGACGCTGACCGAGTTTATGGTCGAGGCCTATAATGAGGCCGAGGAAGTGTGCCAGGCCGGTGGCCAGGCTGCGGGCGTGCCCACCGGCTTCCCGTCGCTCGACCGCATGCTCATGGGCTTCCGCGAGGGTCAGCTCATCATCATCGGCGCCCGTCCTGCTGTAGGTAAGACGTCGTTCGCTCTGAACCTGGCGCT
>CABRFW010000040.1 GCA_902470265.1 uncultured Collinsella sp. | reverse complement strand
GTCCCAAAAGACTGTTTTGGGGCCGCGCCATGAAAACGGCCTATCTACTACGTTTGAACCGTATTGGTCGACCATGCCCCGGTTTTCCGAAAATATGCAACCCGTCTACCTGCGGTTTTTATTTCGAGAAATTTGGCATGGTTGAGGGCGATCGGCTAAACGTAGTAGATAGGCGCGTTTCGTGGCGAACGAATCAAGCCGAGGTGCAAAATAGCCCCCCGCTCCAGAAAAATCGTCGGCAAGGTAGCAAAATGCCCCGCGGGCAGGAGGCTGCTCGCGGGGCAAAGAAGAGGGGCTTGTTGGTGACGGACCGAAGGGTTCGGCATGGGGCTTCTGCCGCGGTCGCTCTTAAGGCATTACAGCTCGACGAGCTGGCCGGTCTCGGCGGCCTCCTTGATGGCGTTGAGAAGCGTGAGCGTCTTGACGTTGTCGGCGGGGGTCACGACGGGCTCGACCTCGCGGCGGACGACCTTCACAAAGTGCTTGAGCTGCATCTTGTGCGGCAGCGCCGGGTCGACGGCCGGAATCTCCATCTGCAGCGGCTTGTGCCAGTTGGAGGCGCCGTCGTAGGAGAACTGGTGCAGGCGGGGCAGCGAAAGGGCACCCTTGGTGCCGCCAATAAAGTAGGCGTTGGCGTCGAAGGGGCGGTACTGCGGATCCTCGCGAGCGGTGGCCTCCCAGTTCCAGGGGCTGGCGGTGGCGTCGGAGATGGTCATGCTCGCAAGCGCGCCATCGGCAAAACGGACGTTAACCACGGCGGAGTCCTCGGTCTCAAAACCGCGGGCGGCGCTGGACTGCATACCCTGGACGGCAACGGGCTCGCCCAGCAGGTAACGGAGCAGGTCGACGTCGTGCACCAGGTTGACTAGGATCGGGCCGGCACCCTTTTTGCGGCGCCACTCGACATCGAAGTACTCGTCATTCTTATAGATCATGTAGTGGAAGCTCGACACGGTGAGCTTGCCCAGCTCGCCGGACTCGATGATCTCCTTGGCCTTGTTGACGAAGGGGTTGTGGCGACGGTGCTGACCCACGAGCACGGGCACGCCGGCGGTCTCGGCCTCGGCGGCGAAGGCCTGGGCATCCTCGAGGTCGTTGGAGATCGGCTTTTCGACCAACGGCACGATGTTGCGCTTGATGGCCTCGCGGGCAACGCCCAGGTGCAGGTCGTTGGGGGTGGCGATAATGACGGCCTCGGGCTTGACCTCGTCCATCATCTGGGCGGGATCGGTGAAGAACGGCACGCCGGCGGCCTCGGCCGTGGCGCGGGCGCCCTCAAAGGCGTCGGCGATGGCGACGAGCTCGGCCTCGGGCTCCTCGGTGACAAAGCGGATGTGGTTGCGGCCCATGGCGCCGGCGCCGATAACGGCAATGCGGACGGGGTTGAGCTCAGACATTTCGACTCCTTAATACTGGTGACCGGTGGAATGCGACAAAGGGACTGTCCCTTTGTCGCATCGGTAAAACTAGGCGGACTTCTTCTTGCTGTCGGAGACCATCATGTAGACGGTGAGCACGACGGCGATGGCGGCGATCACAATGGCGCCGTAGAAGGACTGCTGGTAGGCGGCGCTGCCGGCCTCGGCGTGATACAGCACGGCGGTGATGGGCTGGCTGATCCAGGTGGAAGCGGCATAACCCAAAAACATGATGCCGTAGTTGACGCCGATGTTGCTGGTACCAAAGGCGCCACCGGTGAGCGGCGGGTAGATGACGAGCAGGGCGCCAAAGCTAAAGCCGAGCAGGGCGAGCGCCACAAAGAACATGCTCTGCGTAAAGCTCATCGACATGATGACGAGTGCAACGATGGTGACGACAAGGCTGATGAGCAGCGACTTATAGGCGCCGAGCTTGTCGATGATCTGGCCAAAGGACAGACGACCGACCAGGTTGGCGCAGGTGTTGACGGAGACGACCACACCGCCGAGGGCGACGGCCGCGGCGCTCGTGGGGTCGGCGAAGAGCTGGACGGCGGCGATGGAGGCAACCTTGCCCACGAGCAGGGTGCCCGCGGTGGCGGCAAAGGCGAAGGTGACGATGAGGACCCAGAAGCGCGGGGTCTTGACCATCTCGCCCGGGGTGAGGTCACCGAAGGTGCCGGCATGCGCGCCGCCCTTGGGGGCCTCGAAGCCCTCGGGCAGCCAGCCGGCCTCGGGGGCCTTCAGGAACAGGGCGGAGGCGGCAATCGTCACAAAGAAGATGACGCCGAGCGCCTTGAGGGCGCCAAAGATGCCCAGGCTCGGGATGAGCAGCGAGGCGAGCACCGGGGACAGCACGGCGGGACCGGCGGTCGAAGCGGCCAGGGTGATGCCGGAGGCGAGACCCTTCTTGTCGATGAACCACTTTTGTCCGGTGGTGAGCGCCGGGTTGTAGCCCAGGCCGTTGCCGATGGCGGCGACGAGCGAGAACCACAGGTAGAACTGCCACGGCTCGGTGACGGTGCCGGACATGAACCAGCCCAGGCCGTAGCACACGGCGGCAGCGATCACGACGTTGCGCGGGCCGATCTTATCGGAGATGCGGCCGGCGAAGATGCCCGTCACGGCCATGATGGTCTGGAAGACGGGGAAAGCCCAGGTAAGGGCGCTCGACCACTCGGGGTAGACGGCGAGCAGGTTCTTGCTCACGACGGAATACAGCGCGATGGAGCTGATGAAGAACATGGTGACGCACGCGGCGGAAAGCACGACGGCGCGACCCTTGTTGGAGTTGGTGGAAGCCATTGGACTCTTTCTAATCGATACGGGGGAGGAACAGGCGTATTCGCGGGCCTCCCTGTCGGGTTGGTTTACTGGTCAGTCGGCTTGGCGACGCCGGACTCATCGGACCAGAGCTCGACACCCTTGTTCTTAAGGTAGTTGTCGGCATAGGCGCGACGGCCGCCGGGCTTGGCGGTGAGGTCGCCCATCATGTTGGAGAAGCCGCCGTCGACCTTGATGGCGTCGCCGGTGGTAAAGTCCGAGCGCGTGGACGCCAGGAACATGACGGCGTTGGCGATATCGCTAACCTCGCCGATGCGGCGCGTGGCGATCAGACGGCTGCGGCTCTTTTCGACCTCGGGGTCGGCGTAGAAGTTGGCCGACATCGGGGTCTTAACGAAGCAGGGCTCGACGCAGTTGGAGCGCACGCCGTAGGGGCCCCATTCGGCGGCGAGCATCTTGGACATCATGTTGACGCCGGCCTTGGTGGAGCTGTACACGCCCGAGAACGTCTCGGGAGAGTGGCTGGCGACGGTCGAGACGTGCACCAGGCGACCCTGGCCGGCCTTGATCATTTCGCGACCAAAGCGCTGCGAGGTGATGAAGTAACCGGTGAGATTGACGTTGAGCACCTGCTCCCAGTCGCTCAGCGGCAGGTCCTCCATGGCGGCGAAGCGCAGGATGCCGGCGGTGTTGACAAGGACGTCGACGCGGCCGAAGTCGGCGATGGTGGCATCGACGGCGGCCTGAACCTCGGTCTCGTCGGTGGCGTTCATCTTGTAGCCCTCGGCGTGGATTCCAAACTCGGCGGCGAGGTCGGCGGCTGCGGCCTTGACCTTTTCCTCGTCCAGGTCGAGCAGGACGACGTTGGCGCCGTTGCGGGCGAACTCGCGGCAAATCGCGACGCCCATACCGCCGAGTGCGCCGGTTACGGCGCAGACATCGCCCTCGAGCTTAAGCCAGTTGCTCATAGGAACTTCCCTTCTTGTGCCTCCCTGTGGGTCGTTCTCATTAATCGACCCACGTGGTTTTCGCAGGTTATCGTATGCTTTGCATTTGCGCAGGTGAATTGCATATTTGTTAGAATGGCGTTAACCGTAGGTTTACACTGTGCGATGCAGCTCATTCTCAATTGAGCGTGTGACCTGCGAAAACAACCCCCTGTGGCACCATGCGGTCACGGGCGCGAAAACGGGAGATTGACGTGTACGATCGACGACTTGAGGCCATATCGGCCGCCGCGGAGCTGGGGAGCTTCTCGCGTGCGGCGGCAAGATTGCGCGTGTCGACCCCGGCCCTCGTCAAGCAGGTGTCGGGCTTCGAGGCCGAGTTCGGCATCACGTTGTTCGAGCGCTCGCACTCGGGCGTCAAGGTGACGCCGGCCGGCGCACTGCTGGTGGACGACGCGCGCTCGATCATGCGGCAGTCCGAGGACGCGCTGCGCCGTGCCCGACGCGCGGCGGGCGATGGTGGTGCCGTGCGCCTGGGCGTGTCAATGATGTGCCCAGGACGCCAGACGCTGTCGATGTGGTCGGGCATCCACGATCTGGAACCGTCGCTACGATTTGAGATCGTGCCGGTAAGTGACCTCTACGACGAGCGCGAGACCGTCATGCGCAGCTTGGGCCGCGAGGTCGATGTGGTGCAGTCGAGTTTTTCTACCCCACGCTGGGGCGACGCTTGCCAAAAGCTCCACATCGTTAACGTACCGTTTTATATCGACCTGCCGCGCGCGAGCCCGCTGGCGCGCAAGAATCGCATTACGGTTGCCGACCTAGAGGGCATGCGCCTGCGCGTGCTCCGTCACGGCAACGATGCGATGGACAGCCTACGCATCGACCTTTTGGCCGACGGCGGCGTGGACGTGATCGATGTGGATAGCTTTGACTCTGCGCTCTTTAACGAGGCGGAGGAAAAGGGCGATGCGGTACTCACCTGTGGCGCATGGTCAGGGGTGCACCCGGCCTTTGTGGGCGTGCCGTTCCTGTGCGGCCGCGAGGTGCCAGTCTTTCTGCACTACCCGCTCGAGCCCACCCTCCAAGTCCAAAAATTCGTCAACGCCATGGCCCAACTCCTTAACTAGCTAATTTAGGACGGGGCTTTTTAGCTACTTTCGCCGCACTACCAGCACAATGCGAAAAATGATGCGAAAAATGACTGCAAATCGGTCACGCATGATTTTGCTTTTGCCCTGGGCTGGTTGTAGAATCAAAAAGCTTAAACGAACTACTTGTGCAGCTTGCGCGAAAGCTCGGGCTGCGGCTGGGGGGGATGCGCCCGTGCAGGGTCCTTTCGGTCATATTGCGTCGATGCGCCGCACCTTTATGATGTTGGCAGCGGCCTTATGCGTGTTCGTTATGGCCGGGGGGGGGTTGCCCTCGCGCGCGTACGGTGACGATGGCAACCTTATAACAAACCCAAACTTTCTTAACCAAGCTACTGGCTGGTCGACGACCTCTCCGAATGAGAGAATCGGCGAGACGATGAAGCTCGAGCTTTCCACGCAGCTCCTCAAGCCCCAAACGAACACCAAACAAGCTAACGGCAATCACTTTGCGCTTGCGTGGAATTTTAGGCCACAGGGCACCAATCTTTATTTTGAACCTGGATCAACCTACACCACCTTTTCCACCCAGAGCGGCGCCACGTACGAGTGGGGCCTAAACCATCGCGCCGCAACCGACCACGACGTGCTGATGCTCACGATGGGTCCTCAACAGGAGAATCTGTCGATTAACAGCGCAGGCCAAGACCAGCTTATGCAGCTGCGGGCTTGGCTTAAGGCGCAGGTCAAGATGCCCCAGGGAAATACCGTTGAGCAGTACACCGTTTACAGCGATCCCTTTGCTGCAAACGGCGGATTTGCTGGTAACAGTGCTGATGGATCCCACTTTTCGTTTGAACAGAGCGACGGTCGCATCGCGCTTTCTGTGTGGCTCGTAAGCTCTAACGGACAGGGTTGGTTCTCCTTTGGCACCAACAGCACGCATTATTATCGAAATCTTCCCGAGGAAGACGATGAGTTTGCCTATCAGGCTGACTATACCGCAGCGTCCGACAAAACGATGCTTGCGCTGACTTGCTACGATTCAAATCTTACGGGGGAGAACGAACAATACCGGGAGTGGTTTGGTAATCTGGTCAACGACGTTCACGTGGAAAAGCAGGGCACACGCGACATCTATAGCGACTTTGCCAAGGTGTATTGGGAAAATTCGTCCGAGACCATGACAACGCTCACAAACTATGCGTTCTCGACCTCGAATCTTAAGAACGAGAATACGAACATTGCTAACGGCAGCTTTGAAGAGGATATACATCTAGGGAACCAGAGGCCCAGCAAGTTTACGTTGTGCTCGCCCCATTGGCGTACGACCGAGACGGACCATCGTATCGAGATCGTTGCCAAGAACGACTACTATATCGACCCAGTTGGGCATTCTGTTACGTTTACGCCCTCCGATGGTGACTATGCAGCCGAGCTCAACGCACACGAGGCGAGTTCGCTCTACCAATATGTGACGACCGAGCCGGGAAAACAGTACGAGTGGGGGCTCGACCACCGCGGCCGCTCGGGTCGAGACGCCATGGCCCTTATCATCGGTCCGCGACAAGAAAACGAGCCGTACAAGGACAATCAAAAGGCACTCGATCAGTACCAGCAAATTGTTCAATGGATTCAAATGAGCGTCGACAACTATGTCGGCTTGGATGTGGTCAATTTTTCCCAATCGGGCTGCAGCAAAAAGATCATCCTGTATTCAACCAAGTTTGACAAAGTGGGCGGATTTGCCAATGCGTCCAGCGGAAGCGCGTTCTCATGGACGGCCGATGCGGAGCATACCGAAAAATGGTGCGTATGGATCATGGCGTCCGAAAACGACGCGTGGGCTTCCTACGGTTCCAACGCGCTCGAGCAGAGCAAAAAGGTTGACTACGACTATACCTACACCATTCCGGATGGCCAAAACCAGAGCGTCTTTGCTTTTGTGGCCTACAACACGGCCAACGGGAGCAATTCGACCGGCAACTTCCTCGACAATATCTCGTTTAGGGAGTTCTATCGCATCGAGACATACACGACGCCCAACGGAAGCGGAACGTATTTTTATAACGCCAATACCAAGACGGCGGACTTTACCTATGCCAAAAACTACGTAGGTAAACAGGAGAAGAACTCCTACTTTATGGTCGATGCCAAACGCGATGACGGGGCAGTCTTTATCGGTGCTTTTGTCAACGGCGAGTTCTATTCCGCAGACGACGACGCACATTGGACCAGATTGGAAGATGGTACCTATCGCTTTGAGGTCGACAAGGTCACGAAGCACTACAAAGTGCACCTCGTGTTTTCCAAGGCAGGCGTTCAATACGATGTGAACGGCGGCAAAGCGTATCACTACGATCCGTACAATGAGTCCACGGGCGATTTCGTACAGCTTTCTGGCGCTGGAGCGAGCTATACCTCCCATGCTGCCGTTGGACAAAACGACGACTGGAAGTTTATGGGCTGGGAGTACGCGGGCTCGGGAAAAGCCGTTCGCTTCGATGCCAAACACACGGTGACCCATACAGCTCCCGAGGGCACCACGGATTCCGGCACTCTTACCATTAAGGGCAAGAAGGTCAATCCGGATACCGGTGCTGTGGGCGATGCGGTAACCGTCGAAAACATTCCCGAGAGCCAGGGCGCGACGTTCGTGGCGCAATGGAAGTATCGTCAGGCCTTTGTTGCCCAGCTTAAAAATGCCGATGGCACGTGGAGCAACGTAACGACGGGCGGCACGGTCAGCTCCAAGCTTAAGGGGGCAAAGGGCTCCATCGATGCCGGGGATGGCTCGGGCAAGGACGAGGACGCGTACAAAAAATCGGGCGTTGCCTACTTTGTGGATGACGGCACGTTTGTGGAGGCGGTGGCCGCTCCCAAGGAGGGCTATCACTTTGAGGGTTGGTACGACCTATCGAATCCGGACGCCCCGGAGCTGCTGTCGTCTTCACCCACCTATACGTACAACGTAAAAGATCGCCATACGGGATGCGTATACGCACGATTCACCCCGCGCACCTACACACTCAAGGTTTCCAAGAGCGTTACGGGCAATATGGGCGACAAGCGTGCCTACTTTAAGATGACGGCGACCTTTACGGGCCTCAAGGCTGGTCAGACCTACGCCATCGAGTATTCGGATGCGTCTGCCCAAGGCAGCCATGCGCTCGTGGCGCGACCGAATGATCGGGCCGAGACCGTGGAAAACAAGACGGCCTTTACGGCCGATGGCCAGGGCAAGGCGACCGTGCCGTTTGCCGTTAAGGACGGCCTGACCGTTTCGATTAAGGCGCTGGATTACAACGCGGTCTATACCGTGAGCGAAGACGATTATTCGTCGTTGGGGTACCACGCCGAGCTTACGGGTGCGAGCGGCACGCTCAACGGTCCGCGTGTGACCGTTGCCGTTGAAGCTAAGGCCACCAATTCCCGACAGGTCGCGGTGCCTACGGGTATTACGCGCAACCCCATCTATGCCCTGGCGATTTTGGCCGCCGGCGTGCTGTTGGCTACGGGCATGGTTGCGCTGCGTTTACGCCGCGGCTCCAAGAGGGGCGGGCGCCTATGAGAAGACATGGCGCCAGCAATGCTGGTGATGGGCCAGCCGCACGAGCGGCCCCGCAGGGAAGACCCCGGGGCTCGCGGTATTCGGCCGCGTCGAACGTGAGGTTGGGCGCCCATGCGGCGCCAGATCTGGGAGAAGCGGACGACCGGCGCGATATCGTGGGCTTTCTGGCGCGCCTGGCATTTTTTGTCGTGACGCTCTGGCTGCTCTTTGGTGTGGTCTTGGGCGTGGGCGCAGTCACGACTGGCGAGATGGCCCCCCGCATCTGTTCGGGTGACGTCATGCTCTACTGGAGGCTCAGCCAGAGCTTTAACGAGGGTGACGTGGTGGTATACACCGCGGATGGCGAAGAGCGCCTGGGTCGCGTGGTTGCCCGCCCCGGTGATGAGGTCACAATTACCGAGTCGGGCGAGCTCATGGTTAACGGGGCTGTTGTGGTGGAAAGCGATATCACCACGCCGACGCCGCGCTATGAGTCTGCTGTGGACTATCCCGTGCATCTGGGAACGGATGAGCTCTTTGTGCTGGCAGATTTGCGCGAGGGCGGGCACGACAGTCGCCTGTATGGACCGATTGCCCGTTCGCAGATCAAAGGCAACGTGATCAGCGTGCTGCGCAGGTCGAACCTGTAGGCACGAAGCCTGGTTTTATTAAGGGCATGTGCCCGAGAGGAAGGATACAACATGAAAACTGGAAAGAGGCGACTGGCGGCGTTTGCAGTTGTGGCCGCCACGATGCTGCTGGCTTTGGTGGGAGTTGCTGCGCCGGCGTGGGCGGAGGAGGGCTCTGCTACTCCGCATCTGCCGGTAAATGACAACAAGGTCACAATCACCTCGACGCTTACCATGAATAAGAACGCCGTGGAGCCGAATGCGGAGTTCGGCTATTCGATTGCGCCGGCGGAGACGAGTGAGCTTGCGAGCACGAGTAACAACATGCCTGTTTCTGCTGGAGTGCCCGGTGGCGCCACGCTTCCGTCGTCTTCCGTTAATTTTTCTGCCCAAGGTCTTCATAGCCAAGATAATGCCGACGGCATTACTAAGACAATAACCGCTCCGTTGAACGTCAGCCTTGATACCTCAAAGTTTACGGCTCCGGGCATCTATCGATATAAGATTACGCAGACGCCGCCACCGTTGGATGGCCTCAACGTTACGTACAAGGAGCTCTTCCTCGATGTTTACGTAGAAAACGCAGAAAATGGCGGCTCGGGCTATGTTGTTAATGGTTGTACTCTTCTTAGCGACAAAGCAAGCTCGGGTAGGAAGGCCGCAGGCTTTGTGAACAAATATGCCACCCATAAGCTGACCATCACAAAGGTCGTCAAGGGCAACCAGGGTGACAAGAATAAGGACTTCCGGTTTAGTGTCAGCCTTAACGGCGCTGCCGGGGAAACCTATAAGTACGTCACTGTGAAAAAAGACGGTACTTCTACGCCCGAAGCTGTAGTCAAATCGGGATCTACGGTTTCGGTGAACCTTAGAGACGGCGACTCCGTCACCTTTTATGGTCTTTCATCGAAGGACACATATGCCGTAACTGAGGACGACTACAAGACGATGGAAGGTTATGAAACGTCGTACAAGATTGGGGAGACTGGCAACGAAACAAAGTCCAATATTCTTCTCGCGCAGGGTATCGGTACTTCTGACACCACGGTGACCTTTACCAACACCAAGGATGTTACCGTTCCGACCGATGTTATTCGGACGGTCGTTCCCTATGCGGCAATCGTCGCGTTTGCTGCCGTGATGGGCGTGGTCTTCTTCCGTCCTCGTCGTAACCGCCGTTAAAACAGCGAGGATTACAGCCGATGGAGCTTAAACGCATAGCTCGGCTGGCACGAGCCGGCGACCGCGTACTTACGTGGTTTGCCGGCTTTCTCGTGCTGCTCATGCTGCTGTACGGGGGCTATTCGCTGTGGGATACAAACAACGTTATGAACGGCGGGTTCATCAGCGATGAGCTGCTGCACTACAAACCCACCGGGGTCAACGATTGCGCACGCCTGCAGGAACTGATGGCCAAAAATCCCGACGTGGTCGGATGGGTCACCATCGATGGCACCAACATCGACTATCCCTTTGTTCAGGGAAAAGATAACCAGGAATATCTCAACAAAAACGTGTTGGGGGAGTCCGCGGTTTCGGGAGCGGTGTTTTTGGATACGCGCAACAGCCGCGCGATGACCGATTCCTACAATCTGCTCTATGCGCACCACATGGATAACGGCGCGATGTTTGGCGATGTCGACCGGTTTTTAGACAGGGGCTTCTTTGACCTGCACCGCACGGGCACGCTCTACACAAAAGATGGGGCGTTCCGCCTGCGCATCGTTGCTGTGTGTTCGTTTGCCGCGAGTGATGACATTATCTTTGGGCCGGGAAACCTGGACCAGGCCTCAATGCAGACTCTGCTCGCGCATATCTCGCAGACGGCGGTGCATGCGGACACGGACGGCGCTGGCTTCGATGCACGCATCATCGCGCTTTCTACCTGCAGTGATAAAACAAATGGGCGCCGAGCGCTCCTAGCCGAAATCTTGTAGCTCATTTAGGATGGGGCTTTTCTAGCTACCTTTGCCGTCCTACCTGCGCAATGATTTTTCTGGGACGGAGATTTTTAGCTACTGCGTTCCGTTAGCTTGACCAGTCTTTTTGGGACGGGGCTAAATTAGCTGGTTTTGGATTAGGGATCAGTTGCGATTTGTTGATTCATCGATATTGGGATGGAGAACCAGCTAATTTAGCCCC
>CABRFW010000039.1 GCA_902470265.1 uncultured Collinsella sp. | reverse complement strand
CCATCATCGACTTTATCGAGGACGGTGACATTGAGGACGCCCGCGCTGCCGTTGAGCGTCAGATTGAGCTGAATGGCGCAATCAGTGCCGAGGGCCTTGCGCACGCTTGGGGCGCCGAGGTGGGTCGTACGCTGCTGGGTGCTCGTGCCGATGACGTCGCCTGCCGTGCCCGTGCCCGTGCGGCCGCCGGGTCCGACGCCCGCATGAACGGCTGCGCGCTGCCGGTCGCCATTGTGTGCGGCTCGGGCAATCAGGGCATTACCTGCGCATTGCCCGTCATGGAGTATGCCGAGTACCTGCGTTGCGACCACGAGCGCCTGGTGCGCGCCGTGATGCTGTCCGATCTTATCGCCGTGCATATCAAGAGCTATATTGGTGCGCTCTCGGCGTTTTGCGGTGCTATTTGCGCCGCGTGCGGCGCCGGCGCTGCGATTACCTGGCTGTGCGGTGGCACGCGCGAGCAGATTGGCGCGACGGTCTCGAATACGCTCGGTAACGTGGGCGGCATCGTGTGCGATGGCGCCAAGGCGAGTTGCGCGGCTAAGATTTCCGCTGCCGTTGATGCTGCGATTCTGGGCCACGATATGGCCATGCAGGGCCGCGGCTTCCGCGCCGGCGAGGGTCTCATTCAGGATACCGTCGAGCAGACGATTGCCAGCATGGGCTACGTGGGCCGCGTGGGCATGAAGGACACCGACATCGAGATCCTCAACATCATGATCGGCAAAACCCAGGTGTGCTAGTTACGCGGTTTTACCAAACCGCGTAACCAGTCGACGCTGCAAACGCCCCTAAGCGGCAATCTGCCTTTCAATCGTCGGGCATGGCCAGAAGGCCTATGCCCTCCTCTTTCAAGGCACATTGCTCGCTTAGGGGCGTTTTCGCTGACTTATGCTCAACCTGTGGCGCTTTTTTTGGAGCGAGGGAGGGGTCCTACGACAGTTCGTCGGCTATTTGGTGCTCGTAGAAGGCTTCGACTACTACGGCGTTAAAGTCGCGGGCGAAGTCTTCCATGGTTCCGCGCCAGGTGGCTCGGCTGGGCTTGCCTTGGCCCACAAAGGCGGTTTGGATGCCGCAATCGGGGGACGGGAAGTCGCGTTTGGGATCGTTGCCAACCATAAGGACCTCGTGCGGCTCGAGCCCCATCACCTGAAGCTGCTCTAGATAGTAGGTGGCATCGGGCTTGCAGCGGGTGGTGTTTCCCATGTGTGTGACGAGCTCAAAGGGAGCGTCGGCCAGGTCGCCCCAACCCATGCGGCACTCGATGGCGCCCTGGGGAAAGCTGGGGTTGGTAAAGAGCGCGCAGCGCAGCCCTGCGTCCTGTACGGCCTGGAGCGCGGCGTGTGCGCCCGGCATGGCGTGGGCGTTAATGACATCGTCGTTCTTGTACGGAAGAACTTCGCGGTCATAGTAGGTAAACGCCTCGTAGATGAGGGGATCGGAGAGGCAGATCCCGCATCGGCGCTCGACCTCTTCTTGGTAAAACTCAAGATTGGTGCGGTTGTCCGTGCCGCTGCGGCGATTGGCGTTGAGGTCGACCAGGATGGTGCCGAGGCGCGCCATCGTGCCACCGCGGCTGCGGCGCCCGATATCCGCGAGCATCGAAGAGACATCCTTAAAATAGCGAAGGATGAACGCGTTGAGGTTGATGCTAAGAAGCGTCTCGTCCATATCGAAAACGACTGCTTTGAGCACGCGGGCACCTTTCTCGTAAATTTGATCTAGAGTCGTTGGCTCCGGATACTTTACCCCAAAGCCGAATGCCTGGCTGGTTATCGTCAAGTTGCGGAGACGTGTGTTCATAAGATTACGAAAAAGTCTCCACACGAGTAAAAAATCGCAGTTCACGCTTGAAATCGAACTCATTTCCCCGTAACCTATACGAACGTGATTGCATAAGCGTCACATTAGTATCTGTCGGCTCCCGAGTGTTCCTAAACGTTGTGTGCTTGTCGCACCCTTCTGTAGGTCCTAGCAATCGGGGCCCCGTAGTTCGAAAGGGGTCCACCTTTGAGTGAGATTCAGAACTCGTCCATTTTCTCTCTTGACGATGTCAACGAGGAGGAGATGAACAACCTCATCGACGGTACGATTACCGACTTTGATGAGGGCGATCTCGTTAACGGCACTGTCGTTAAGATCGAGCATGACGAGGTGCTCGTTGACATCGGATTCAAGTCCGAGGGCGTTATCCCGGTCCGCGAGCTGTCCATCCGCAAGGACGCTAACCCTGCAGACATCGTTGCACTCGGTGATCCCATCGAGGCTCTGGTTCTCCAGAAGGAGGACAAGGACGGTCGTCTGGTCCTGTCCAAGAAGCGTGCCGAGTACGAGCGTGCTTGGAACCGCATCGAGGAGAAGTTCAACTCCGGCGAGAACGTCGAGGGCGAGGTTATCGAGGTTGTCAAGGGCGGCCTGATCCTCGACATCGGCCTGCGTGGCTTCCTGCCCGCTTCCCTCGTCGACCTCCGTCGCGTCAAGGACCTCACCTCCTACATGGGCACCCGCATCGAGGCCCGCGTTATCGAGATGGACCGCAACCGCAACAACGTCGTCCTCTCCCGTCGCGTCGTGCTCGAGGAGTCCCGTAAGGCCGAGCGCTCCGAGATCCTGTCCAAGCTCAAGTCTGGCATGCGTCTCCAGGGCACTGTTTCTTCCATCGTCGACTTCGGCGCCTTCGTCGACCTCGGCGGTATCGACGGCCTCATCCACATCTCCGAGCTCTCCTGGAACCACGTCAACCATCCTTCCGAGGTTGTCAAGGTCGGCCAGGAGGTCGAGGTCGAGGTTCTCGACGTCGATCTCAACCGTGAGCGCATCTCCCTGGGTCTCAAGCAGACCACCGAGGATCCGTGGCGCGCACTGGTCAAGAAGTACCCCGTCGGCGCTATCGTCGAGGGCACTGTGACCAAGCTTGTCCCGTTCGGCGCTTTCGTCGACCTGGGCGAGGGCATCGAGGGCCTGGTGCACATCTCCGAGATGGCCAACAAGCACGTCGATCAGCCTTCTCAGGTCACCCACGTGGGCGACAAGGTTCAGGTCAAGGTCATGGAGATCGACCTCGACCGTCGTCGTATCTCCCTGTCCATGAAGTCTGCTGCTGAGACTCTGGGCGTCGAGATCGAGGTTACCCCGCTTCCTTCCGAGAAGAAGGACGAGGAGACCGACGCCGAGTAAATCGGTTTGACGATCACTTGTTTTAAGGGACCCGTCCGCAATGGACGGGTCCCTTTTTGC
This sequence comes from uncultured Collinsella sp., assembly GCA_902470265.1. GTDB lineage: Bacteria > Actinomycetota > Coriobacteriia > Coriobacteriales > Coriobacteriaceae > Collinsella. The sequence goes on along the minus strand of CABRFW010000039.1, from coordinate 7,846 downwards.
ATTTGGTGCCGAGATGCATGATGCTGCCCATGCTATCCACAAGCTATTTGGTTGTCGGTGCATGAAAAATGCCGACATCCCGCCTCGGGGAGGAGGCGGGAACGCACCGAGTAGACGGAGGGGTGCGGAGCGCGGTCGCGTCTCGACTGACGACATTGCCCATCGACAACCCTATTGTACTGCATGGTGTGGTTCTTGGTTTATCGTGTCGAACGCTTGCGTTGTGCCATTGCCTGCGGCAACGGTGTGTTACACTCTTGCACTGCTGAGTGGGCCAGACGGTCGCGCGATGTGCTGCTTGCAGTACGCGTGAGGAAAGTCCGGGCTCCAGAGGGCGGGATGCCGGCTAACGGCCGGGCGGAGTGATCCGACGGAAAGCGCCGCAGAAAAGAAGACTCCCACCTGCGCCGCAAGGCGTAAAGGGAAAAGCTGAAACGGTGGTGTAAGAGACCACCAGCGTCGTGGCAACACGGCGGCTTGGCAAGCCCCATCCGGAGCAAGCGCGAATAGGAACGCTATGGGCCGGCCCGGTCCGCGTTCGGGTAGCGTGCGTGGAGCTGCATGGTAACGTGCAGACAAGATAAATGACCGTTCACGACAGAACCCGGCTTATAGGCCCACTCAGCAACTATGTTGACGCTGCGACGGCGTCAGCTGGCCGATTTGGCGCTCATTCGTCGGTCGCCGCCATAAGGCGTGCTCCCTCCTCTTTCGGGCCAAATCGACTCAGCTGACGCCGTCTCGCTGCTTGTGCCTGATCATCGGCAGCCTCATTTCTGTTGCAATCTCGTCTTTCAAGGCACCTTGCTCGCGCTGACGGGTTCTCGCTTTCGTTGACGGATTCATCGGCGCCGTCATCCTTGACGTCTCACTGTTTTTGCCTGGTCATTGGCGTTGCCGTTCTATTTACTGGGGTTATCGGTACGGTCTTTGCCGTATTATTGAGGCTGTTTGTTGCTTTGCTTGTTGTTGAGGGGCTTTGTTGGACAGCTATTTTACTTTGCAATCGAATATTGAGGCTTCGGGCGAGTTTGTGGACCGCAAGAGCCGGTTTATTGCCCAGCTGGTCCATATTGAGTCCGAGGATGAGGCGAATGCCTTTATCGAGATGGTTCGCAAGCGTCATTACGACGCTCGACACAATGTTCCCGCGTGGATTTTGGTCGATGGACGCGAGCGCCAGAGCGATGATGGTGAGCCGAGCCGCACGAGCGGTATGCCGACGCTTGAGGTGTTGCGCGGCGCGGGGCTCAAAAATGTTTGCTGCGTAGTGACGCGCTATTTTGGTGGCACGCTGTTGGGGCCTGGTGGCTTGGTGCGCGCCTATACCGCGGCGACGCAGGCGGCGGTGGCCGCGGCTCAGGAGGCCGGGCAGATCGTCGAGATGACAAGCGTCGTGCCGGTTGACGTGTATGTGGCCTATCCACAGTATGAGCAGGTGCTTCGCTTGGCGCAGGATTCGGGTGCCAAGGTTTCGGATACCGATTACGCGGATACCGTTACACTTCACTTGGTGTTTAAGGCGGGGGAGCAGGAGCCATTTTGCGCCAAGATGCGCGAGCTTATGGCGGGACGCGAGGAGATCGAGGTCGGCGCTCCCGAATTTGCCGAGTTCTGACGGCGACGGCCGGCGTGCTTTTGGATGGATCCCAAGCGCGCCGGCCGTCGTTTTATGTTGATGCCGTCTACTCGGCGAGCTGCTTTAGCACATCGCAGGCGATCTCGATGGCATCGTCGATGCAACCGGGGCAGCTGCGGAGCGGACCCTTATCCGATCCGATGCCCTTGAGCGTGCCGCAGACGGTCGTCGTGTTCTTCTCGCCAAAACGCTTGGCGATTTCGCGCGACAGCTTGTAGGTCTGGCCCTTGGTCTTGGGGTTTTCCATGCCGTCGCTCATCACGAAGCCCATGATGGCCACGGCGCCCGAGATGGCGCCGCAGGTTTCGGTCATGCCGCCCATGCCGGCGCCAAAGCCCTCGGTGAGGGCAAAGGCGATCTGGGGGTCGAGTCCGACGGCAGGCGCGAGGGTGCAGGCGACGGCCTGGGCGCAGTTAAAGCCGCGGGCGTGGTATTCGGCAGCCTGAGCCTGACAGGCGTTGATGTCGAGCTGGGCCGTATCGATTTGCTTCATCGTTGTCTCCTTGGTCACGGTGTCCCCGCCTATGGTACCCGTGACGGTGCATGTAATCATCGAGAGCTCCATCTATGCCTCATTTTTATCTATCGAGCAAATGCCCAAGGCTTGAGATAAAACCCTTGATTAATTAGTCCCATAACCTACCTTTGGGATGGGTTGAGAGGGGTGCAGGGTAGCGGTATCGTGAACCGAATAAAACGTAACCCAGGCAAGGGAGCAAGATATGAGCGAGCAGACTATCGGTACCACATGTGTTCAGGGCGGCTATCACCCGGGAGATGCCGAGCCGCGCCAGGTGCCCATCTACCAGTCAACCACGTGGAAGTACGACACGTCCGAGCACATGGGCAAGCTGTTTGACCTGGAGGAGTCGGGCTATTTCTACAGCCGTCTGCAGAACCCCACGTGCGATTTGGTTGCTGCCAAGATCTGCGAGATGGAGGGCGGCACCGCTGCGATGCTCACGAGCTCGGGCATGGCTGCGAACTTCCTCGCGATCTTTAACGTGGCCGGTGCCGGCGATCATGTGGTCGCGAGCTCTGCCATCTATGGCGGCACCTACAACCTGCTGGCTCACACTATGGGCCGCATGGGCCTGACCTGCACGTTCGTCGCACCCGACTGCACCGATGAGGAGCTGGAGGCCGCTTTCCAGCCCAACACCAAGCTCGTCTTTGGCGAGACCATCGCCAACCCCGCGCTTGCCGTGCTCGATATTGAGCGCTTTGCCAAGGCCGCGCACGACCACGGCGTGCCGCTGATGGTCGACAACACCTTCCCGACGCCCGTGATGTGCCGTCCCTTTGAGTGGGGCGCCGACATCGTCACGCATTCCACCACCAAGTACATGGATGGTCACGCGGCCTACCTGGGCGGCGTCATCGTCGATCACGGTCAGTTTGACTGGATGGCCCATGCGGACAAGTTCCCGGGTCTCACCACGCCCGACGAGAGCTACCACGGCGTGACGTATGCCGAGAAGTTCGGCCGCGAGGGCGCCTTTATTACCAAGGCTACCGCGCAGCTCATGCGCGACCTCGGCCCCATGCAGAACCCGCAAGCGGCGTTCTTCCTGAACAGCTCGCTCGAGAGCCTGCACGTGCGTATGCCGCGCCATTGCGAGAACGGTCTGGCGGTCGCCAAGTTCCTTCAGGGCCACCCCAAAGTGCGCTTCGTGAGCTATCCGGGCCTGGAGGGCGACAAGTACTACGACATGGCTCAGAAGTACATGCCCAACGGTACCTGCGGCGTCGTGAGCTTTGGCTTTACCGGTGGTCGTGCGGCGGCCGAGACCTTTATGAAGAGTCTTAAGCTCGCCCAGATTGCCACGCACGTGGCCGATGCCCGCACCTGCTGCCTGCACCCGGCAAACGCCACCCATCGCCAGATGAACGACGAGGAGCTCATCGCCTGCGGCATCTCCGCCGACATGGTGCGCCTGTCGTGCGGCCTTGAGGACACGGCCGATCTGATTGCCGACCTTGAGCAGGCGCTCGAGCAGTGCTAGGCTAGCGTGCGTGCGGGGCGTGGGACGGCTTTTCGGCTGACGACGTCCTCATAGTTCCGATTCCGTAGGCGGGACCCCGATCGTGTCCGTTTGTAGGCGATTGGGGTCCCGTTTTTGCGTTGCACGATAGAAAGGATATACATGGAGAAAACTGCCGAGCAGCTGCGCCGCGAACACATTGCCCTAGAGGGCGACACCCACGGTAAGAATAAATGGGCGATTCTGTTCACCGTGCTCGTCATGACCTTTATGGCGTGTCTGGATGCGAGCATCGTGACGGTGGCGCTCCCAGTGATGCAAAAGGAGCTGGGGGTGGGTCTCGACCGCATTCAGCTCGTGAGCTCGGTGTATCTGCTAGCGACGTGCGTCGTCATGCTGCCGTTTGGCCGCTTGGGCGATGTGCGCGGCAAGGTGAATGTGTTCCAGCTTGGTGTAATCGTCTTTACGGGTGGCTCGTTGCTTTGCGGGCTTTCGGCTTCGCTCGAGGTGCTTATCTTGGCGCGTTTCGTGCAGGGCATTGGCTGTGCCGCCGCGATGGCCAACAATATGGGCATCATCACCGAGTCGTTTCCGGCGCGTGAGCGCGGCCGTGCCATGGGCATTCTGGCGACCTTTGTGGCTCTTGGCATGATGTGCGGCCCCGTGCTCGGCGGCGTGCTGGTGGCGAGCTTTCCCTGGGAGAGCATCTTCCTTATCAATCTGCCCATTGGCGTAATCTCGTTTATCGTGGGACTCTATACGCTGCCGCATGTGAAGCCGGAGGCTGGCGAACGCCCTATGCCGTTGACAGAGGCGGCGCGTCGCTGCTTTGCGAGCTCGGCTTTCACGATTAACCTGGCTTGCATGCTTATCGTGTTCGTGGGTATCGGTGCCTCCGAGTTTGTGCTGCCGTTCTACTTTCAGGATGCCCACGGCTTTAGCTCCGATATCTCCGGCCTGTTGTTTTTGGCGATGCCGGTCGTGAATGCCTTTGTGGGCCCGCTTTCGGGCTCGGTGTCCGACCGTGTTGGTTGTGAAGCGCCCACGGCCGTTGGCCTGGGCGTGTACGTGTGCGGTCTCTTTGCGGTGAGCACGCTTGACGAGCACTCTTCCATCTTGATGATTGTGTGCTGCGTCGCGTTTATGTCGTGCGGCACGTCGATCTTCCAGAGTCCCAATAATTCGCTGTATATGGGTTCGGCTCCGCGTGAGGCGCTTGGCTTTGCGGGCAGCTTGAGCAGCTTGGCGCGCTATGCGGGCATAGCGCTGGGTATTACGGCGGCGTCGCGCATCCTGTATGGACAGACGAGCGCGGCGATGGGCAAGACGGTCACGAGCTATGTGGCGGGTCGTCCGGACGTGTTCCTCTTTGGCTTCCGTTTGGTATTCTACGTGCTGATGGCCGTTGCTACCGTGGGCTTTGCGCTCACATTGGTACGTTTGGTGAGGACGCGCACCCGGCATTAGCGTGTTGGGAGGCTGTCTGCCACGAATCGGGCCTATCTACTGGTCTTGCAGCTTTATAGTGCGATGCGGCTTGTGGGGCGGGCGGGGGTAGGTCCGTGGTAGACTATCGAACAACGTTTATTAATCGCGCGGTATCGTTGCCGCGAGAAGGGGTTGCGCCATGCAGGAGCTTGAGGATCGTATTCGCCATGACGGCATCGTAAAGGCCGGTAACGTCCTTAAGGTTGATGCCTTCCTCAACCACCAGTGCGACGTTGAGCTGTTCGACCACATGGGTGCCGAGTGGGCCCGTCTGTTCGAGGGTGTCGAGATCAACAAGATCCTGACGATCGAGGCTTCGGGCATTGGTATGGCCTGCATTGCAGCCCAGCATTTTGGCGGCGTGCCGGTGGTCTTTGCCAAGAAGGCACAGTCCATCAACCTCGACGGCGAGCAGTATGCCACGACCATCTATTCCTTTACCAAGCAGAAGGAGTACCCGGTCATTGTCGGCAAGCGCTTTCTGTCCGAGGGCGATAAGGTCCTGATTATCGACGACTTCCTGGCCAACGGCTGCGCGCTTGAGGGTCTCATCAAGATCTGCGAGGCTGCGGGCGCCGAAGTTGCCGGCATTGGCATCGCCGTTGAGAAGGGCTTCCAGGGCGGCGGCGATAAGCTCCGTAAGCGCGGCTTCCGCGTTGAGAGCTTGGCCCGTATCGCCGATATGGACTGCGAGAACGGCGAGATCACCTTCGCCTAAGCGCGCAACACAAGCGATTGGTATGCGATGTGACAAAGGGACTGTCCCTTTGTCACATTTTTTGTATGAGGGGAGGTGTTGATATGGATGAGAACAAGATGGAATGGCGCGAGTATGCGCGCTATGCCGAGATGTCGGTCGAGGAGTTGGCGCGCGATTGCGAGGTGCAGGTGTTTCGCGCGACGGGTCCGGGCGGACAGGGCGTGAACACGACGGACTCGGCGGTACGCATGAAACATATCCCTTCGGGGATTGTCGTGACGGCGCGTGAGAGCCGCAGCCAGTTTCAGAATCGCGCGAGCTGCCTGCGTAAGCTGCGCGCTGAGCTTGAGCGTCGCGGGCGTCCACCGCGCCGACGCGTAAAGACCAAGGTGCCCCAGCGCTCGCGCCAGCGCAGACTCAACGACAAGCACTTCAACGCCATCAAAAAGGCCAACCGCCGCAAGCCGAGCGGGGATGAGTAGCTGAACGATGGGGCGTGGGACAAAATAATCAGTAGTGTTTGTCCCAGGTGTGATAACGGCATCCAGCTCGTTAACGTCATCGACCCTGGGACAAACACTACTGATTATTTTGTCCCACGGGCCTTACTTGTGGGCGGGGCGCCAGACTTGGAGGGCGCCGGCGAGGATGTCGACCTCGATGCGCGAGGCGACAACGGGCTCGCCGTCGGCCTGGATGGGGTAGTCGGGCTCCTCAAAGGTGAGCTCGGCATGGCGACAGCGGCGCATGCGAACCGGCGGCAACTTGGTATGGTGGCCGTCCTTGGCCGAAAGAAACATAGGCAGGGCAACCGCACGCGGAACGGGGCCGCAGGCGTAGCAGACGTCGAGTACGCCGTCGCAGGGGTCGGCATCGGGGCAGATGCGATAGCCCGAGCCATAGGTAGGACCCAGCTGAATTGCCATGATGATCGCCCGCACGCGCTCGGCGGGCGCGCCATCAAAGCTGATGGTCATGGGGTAGTTGCGATAGCGCAGGCCAAACTGCTCAAGTCCCGATAGGGTGTAGAGCGGAGCGCCGGCGAGGCCCGTCTTTTTGCGCAGCTCGGTGGTGCCCAGGCCGATGGCGGCATCGATGCCGACCGAGAGCGTCTGGTCGTAGTACTCAACGGTAGCCTCGCCGCTGCCGCTCGCAGGGCTCCACGAGCGAATGCGCCCGATGTCCTGACGCTGCAGCTCGCAGGTGAGCAGCGCGCCAAAATCCTTACCGGAGAAATCGTCGATGCCGAGCGTTTGGGCAAAATCGTTGCCAGAGCCCACGGGTAGGATGGCAAGAGCGGGGCGGGTGTCCTCCTCTTGCGTCATAAGCCCGTTGACGACCTCGTGAATCACGCCGTCGCCGCCAAGGGCGATAACGGTGCGATAGCCCTGGGCCTGTGCGGCCAGCTCCTTGGCGTGTCCCATGCGCTCGGTTAGCACCAAGTCAAACTGGGATGCGCGTGCAGTCATGTCCAAAAAGCGTTGCAGGCCCTCGGCAACTTCGTGCGCCGCACCCGACTGGGCGGCTGGGTTGGCGATGATGAGCGTGCGGCCAAAATCAGTTGCGTGCATGGGGCGACTCCCGGCGTATGACGTGACGGTGCGGTCGCGCTCAGGTCGAATTGACCCCGATTGTGGCTGCACGTCGAATACTTACGTCTACTCTATCAGGTCGTTGTGGCGCTCGATAGCATCCGCTACCGTACCGCCCTCATCTACAATAAGCGAACGGCGCTTGGGCGAGATGATGCGCTGGGCGGGGTACACGCCGCGGTGTCCGGCAGTTAGGTAGCTGATAAAGGCCACGATGACAAAGAACCCGGCTGCCGTGCCGTGGAACAGGTCGATGGCCATCATACAGGTGGTGATAGGCACGTTAAGGCCGGCGCAGAACACGCCGAGCATGCCTAGCGCTGCCAGAAAGCTGGGATCGATTCCGACGAGGCAACCGATCCAGCCGCCGAGCGCCGCACCGATACCAAACAGGGGCGTGACCTCGCCGCCTTGGAAGCCGGCGCCCAGGGTGAGCGCTGTG
>CABRFW010000038.1 GCA_902470265.1 uncultured Collinsella sp. | reverse complement strand
CTGCGGCCCGCGCGCCTACCTGCGCCCGGGCACCCATATGCTCGATGGCTCCAAGGCCGGCACGCACGTGGAGATCAAGAAGTCCACGATCGGCGAGGGCTCCAAGGTGCCGCACCTGTCCTACATCGGCGATACCACCATGGGCTCCGGCGTCAACGTGGGCGCGGGCTCCATCACCTGCAACTACGATGGCGTACACAAGCACAAGACCGTCATCGGCAAGGATGCCTTCATCGGCTCCGACACCATGATGGTCGCGCCCGCCCAGATTGGCGACGGCGCGCTTGTGGCCGCCGGCTCCGTCATCACCGAGCCGGTCCCGGCTGACGCACTCGGCCTGGGCCGTGCCCGCCAGATAAATATTGAGGGCTGGGCCGCCGATTATCGCCGCCGTCTGCACGAGGACGACGAGGTATAACGTTTTACCAAGCATCTAAGGAGCTGTTCCCATGGGGACGGCTCCTTTTTCTATGCTGACCTGCGTGACAGAATGAGTGGTCGGTTCGTGTCCGTTGACGGTAAAGACGTTATCAAGACCCGATTAACCCCGCCGCGCGGTTACAATGCAAAAAGGCATCTATATGGCATTCGATGTATAAAGGAGAAGGGTAATGCCGATTAATGATCCCGAGAAGTCGGAGAATATGCGCAAGTCCATCCGCGTGTATTCCGGTTCCTCCAACCGTCCCCTCGCTCAGAAGATCGCTGAGTACCTTGGGGTCGAGCTTTCGGGCCTTACGCTAAAGCAGTTCGCCAATGGTGAGATTTACGCCCGCTACGACGAGACCGTCCGCGGCGCCGACGTCTTCCTGATTCAGTCCGTGGCCGGCGGCAACGTCAACGACATGCTCATGGAGCTGCTCATCGCCACCGACGCTGCCAAGCGCGCATCCGCCCGCTCCATCACCGCCGTTATCACCCACTACGGCTATGCCCGCCAGGACCGCAAGGCCGGCCCGCGCGAGCCCATCACCGCCCGCCTCGTCGCCAACCTGCTCGAGCGCGCCGGCGTCAACCGCATCATCACCCTCGACCTGCACCAGGGCCAGATCCAGGGCTTCTTTGATATCCCGGTTAACCACCTGTCCGCGCTGCCGCTGTTTGGCCAGTACTACAACAACATGCACTTCGACACCGACAACCTGGTTGTCGTCTCCCCCGACGTGGGTCGTGCCAAGGCCGCCAAGAAGCTGTCCGACATGCTCGGCTGCGACCTGGCCATCGCCCACAAGGGCCGTCCGCGCCACAACGCCGCCGAGGTCATGGGCATCATCGGTGACATCAAGGGCAAGACCTGCATCATCAACGACGACATGATCGACACCGCTGGCACCCTGTGCGCCAACGTCAAGGAGCTCAAGGCTATGGGCGCTGGCGACATCTACGTCTGCGCCACCCACGGCATTTTCTCCGGCCCGGCTATCGAGCGCCTGAACGACGCCCCGATCGTCGAGTGCGTCGTCACCGACGCCATTCCCGTCGAGGTCGGCGGCAAGATCAAGACCATCTCGGTCGCCGAGGAGTTCGCTCAGGCCATCTCCGCCGTTTACCACGAGGAGCCCGTCTCCACGCTCGTCGGCGGCGACTTCGCGCTGTAATCCAGCGTGCATCTCATCATCTTTGGTGTTTTTAAAGGGTCGGAAGCTCGCTTCCGACCCTTTTTCTACCCCTCGACAACCTTCCCTGGACAATTAGTTCAGATACGTATTTTTTTAAAGCTCCAAAGGCCGTTCTGAGCCTTCTGAGCTCCCCGGCGAACGCCATACTGCCCAAAGCTCATCGCTTTCGAGTACGACCGCCGCATATTTACCCTCAAATCGCCCTCGAAAGCCCTTAGAAACGCCTCGAACGCCCGCCGTCTTATACGTATCTGAACTAACTGTCCAGTAGCTATCGTCAACCTTCGCGGCAGAGCTCAATTTCCTGCAATCCCCTCAACCGATTCCACCGATTTCATAACACCCAGCCGTTCATGGCGCGCAGCGCCCCGCTGAGCGAAAAGAACGGTATGGCGGTCGCATTCTGCCGCCAACTTAGTACGTTATAGCTATGATGACCGTGATTTCACATTTCTCCGCCCTCCGCGCAATTCGTCGCGCACGACGGGCGTACTCTGCCCTACCCTGGGACTCCGTTGATAGCGAACAGCAAGCACAGGCCTTGGCTGGCTGCATTCCCAACAATGACGCGATAGACTTTGGCGCACTTTCGATACTCGACGCCTGGAATGAAGATGATTCCGAACTGCTCGATCTTCTCGTTTCAAACGAAGACAACAGGCGCCCCGACAAGCGACTTCTTCAGCATATTCTCTCCACTCCTCTTCCTGAAGGTGCAATTATGCACGTCGAGGCCGACATCTACGCAACGTCTCCTGCCATGACAGCCATGCTTTGTTCCAAAAATGAATCAGTCGCCAAAACCTTGATGCTCCTTATGGAGCTGCTCGGAACCTACTCCCTTCCTCCCGGGGCAACATACCCCATTGCCTATGACGACATCTGGCCCAAGGGCGATGACTACGAAGCGATGGACGACCTCGATTGCCGGGGCGACCAGTCGGCGACCGAACAGCAGAACGAAACCCGCTACGAACAGGCACACTACAAATGCGAGCCCGCCACGACCATCGAAGATCTCGAGACTGTTGCACAGCTTGCCAAAAGCAGCTCATACACCTCGTTTCGCACGGCAGTCAAGCTCGCCCGACCCGGATCTGCATCCCCAGCCGAATCCCTAATGTTTGCCGTTCTCGGAGCGCCCATGCGCTTTGGCGGATTCGGATGTTGCAGCCTGCCCATGGGAGGCCTGCTACTCAACTATCGAATCGACTTCGACACTCTTGCGGTCAACATGTCCTCCGGCATCCCTTACGCCATCTGCGACCTATATTGCCCGGCCGCCGGAGTCGACAACGAATACAACGGAATTGGGCATGAGCTTCAAAACGCTCGCATCCACGATGGCAATCGAAATAATGGCCTCAAGGCAATGGGCATCCACGTCCTGGTTATCAATCGCGACCAAATGAAAGACCTTGTTGCACTCGAAGCCTTCGCCCAAACGATGCATCGACTCGCGGGAGTCCGATTCCGATACCGTATCAAGGGCTATCGCAAGCGTCAGGCCGCTTGGCTCAACGCCCTGCGGGCCGGAATCGGCCTTGCGCCGGTCTAAACGGCGAATCACCCGTGCACCGTCGAGCAGGGCTGGACAGTTAGTTCAAATACGTATAAATGGACACATTGAATTAGGCTGTTTTGCAGTTATCTCTATACCATTCGCCCGATTTGAAGGCAGGGTAGACTTCAAAACAGCGTCATATGGACTAACTAAAGCTCCAAAACAACGTATCGGCATTGAATTGAGCACTTCGAGTCCTCAGAACTTATACGTATCTGAACTAACTGTCCACCTCGATTTCGACGGCCGTCCAAACGCCCTCAAATAACCTCAATTGCCCTCCATTTGACAGCGGCAACAGGGTCGCTCACCATAGCAGGCGACAAATCAACGAAAGGATGAACATGGCAGCTGCACAGCCGCTTAAGATTCGCATGGTTGCCGGACTTGGCAACCCTGGCGAGGAGTATGCCGAGACCCGTCACAACGCTGGTTTCAAAGCAATCGACGAGCTGGCCCGTCAGGCCGGCGTCACGTACTGGAAAAACCAAGCAGGCGCCGAGGTCGCGCTCATCAACATCAACGATCCCGAGGAAGAGGGCGGCAAGCGCCAGATTGTACTGGTCAAGCCGCAGTCGTACATGAACACCTCGGGCGGGCCCATCTCCAAACTCTGCCGCGAGTACAAGATCAAGGCCGAGGAGCTGCTCGTCATCCACGACGAGCTCGATATTCCCGCCGGCGACGTGCGTGTTAAGGTGGGCGGCGGCCATGCCGGTCACAACGGCCTGCGTTCCATCATCGACAAGATGGGCAGCCGCGACTTCAGCCGCATCCGCACCGGCATCGGCAACCCTCCCGGCAAGATGGCCGTCGCCGACTACGTGCTCAAGCAGCCGCGCGCCCGCGAGGCCGAGGATTTCCAGGACACCTGCGCCCGCGCGGCCGACGCCGCCGGCCTGGCGATCGTGCACGGCGTGGTCTATGCCCGCGACCATGTCAACGGCGCCGCCTCCGCCAACGGCAAGCACTAAAACCTATCATTTAGGAACAGGTTTATTTTGGCAGGTTTTACCTGCGGAAACGCCCCAGTTGCGGCATCGCAATCAACCGCGCGCCGACATACATGCATAGCATCCCAAAGGGGGCCTGCCTCATCACAACCCGAGGCCGGCCCCATTTGCCGTTTTACCTGATAAAACCGACCAAAATAAACCTCTCCCCCTTTGGTAGGCCAAAGTGGATAAACCCTGCTCCCAACCGCCGAAGACACACGTAAACAGCATGTCCATGAGGGTATAATTTGCACCGTATGTCTGCACAACGCCTGTGCGCGTACGGTTTTATTCGGGCTACCGTCCATTTCCGTGGAGGCACGGTTCGGCGGCCCTAACAAGAGAGGGGTTCTATGTATAAGATCCTGGAGAAGACGCAGTTCTCGGAGAAGGTGTTCAAGTTCCGCATCGAGGCGCCTGCAATCGCCAAGCATGCGCACGCTGGACAGTTCCTCATGGTTCGCGCCAACGAGACGGGCGAGCGTGTCCCGTTTACCCTGGCCGGCTGGAACGGTGACGAGGGCTGGGTCGAGTTCATCTTCATGGTGATCGGCAAGACCACCGAGATGCTTTCCACCTACGAGGCCGGCGAGTCACTGCGCGACGTCGTGGGCCCGCTGGGCGTTCCCACCGAGATGGCCGAGGGCCCCTGCGCCGTCATTGGCGGCGGCGTCGGCCTGGCAATTGCCTTCCCGGTCGCCAAGCACCTGGTCGAGACCGGCCACGAGGTGCACGCCATCATGGGCGCCCGCACCAAGGACCTCCTGCTTATGGAGGACCAGTTCCGCGAGCTCCTCGACGAGGACCACATCCACATCACCACTGACGACGGCTCCTACGGCGAGCAGGGCGTTGTCACCGCTCCGCTGGAGCGCCTGCTGCAGGACAAGGCCGTGAGCCAGGTCTTCTGCGTCGGCCCCGTTCCGATGATGAAGTTCTCGACCCTCACCGCCCAGAAATACGACACCCCCATCACCGCGTCCCTCAACCCCATCATGGTTGACGGCACCGGTATGTGCGGCTGCTGCCGCGTCGAGGTGGGCGGCGTGACCAAGTTCGCTTGCGTCGACGGCCCCGACTTCGATGCCACCCTGGTCGACTGGGATGACCTTCGTGCCCGCCAGGCCGCTTACCGTTCCGAAGAGGGCGAGTCCCTCAAGGCCTATGAGGAAAAGAGCTGCGCATGCCACTAGTTAACGGTCGTTTCGTTGCCGATATGAAGTCGCCCCGCACCCCCGATAACGAGGAGCCGGCTGCCGAGCGCGCCTGCGACTTCCGCCCCGTCGACAAGGGCTTCACCGAGGAGATGGCGCTGGCCGAGGCCGAGCGCTGCCTCAACTGCAAGAAGCCGTTCTGTGTTGAGGGCTGCCCCGTCAACATCAACATCCCCCGCTTTATCGAGCAGATCCGCGCGAAGGACTTCGGCGGCGCTCTCGATACCATCCGCGAGGACTCCATGCTTCCCGCCATCTGCGGCCGCGTCTGCCCGCAGGAGAACCAGTGCGAGGGCAAGTGCATCCGTGGTAAGAAGTCCGAGCCCGTGGCCATCGGCCAGCTCGAGCGCTTCCTGGGTGACCGCCCCGAGCTCGCCTCTACGCCCAAGATGGCCCCCAAGAACGGCAAGAAGGTCGCTGTCGTCGGCTCTGGCCCGTCCGGCATCACCTGCGCCGGCGAGCTCGCCCGTAACGGCTTTGACGTCACCGTCTTTGAGGCCTTCTTTACCGGCGGCGGCGTGCTGGTCTACGGCATCCCCGAGTTCCGTCTGCCCAAGGCAGTCGTCAAGCGCGAGATTGACGGCCTGGAGGACATGGGCGTCAAGTTTGAGTACAACTCCGTCGTGGGCAACATGGCCACGGCCGAAGAGCTGTTCGAGCAGGGCTTCGACGCCATCTACGTGGCGACCGGCGCAGGCCTGCCCAAGTTCCTCAACGTCCCCGGCGAGAACCTGCCCAACGTCTTCTTCGCGAACGAGTACCTCACCCGCGTGAACCTGATGAAGGCCAACAAGTTCCCCGAGTACGACACCCCCACCAAGCACGGCAAGAACGTCGTTGTCTTTGGTGGCGGCAACGTGGCTATGGACGCCGTCCGTACCGCCAAGCGCCTGGGCGCCGAGCACGCCATTATCGCCTACCGTCGTACCGAGGATGAGATGCCTTGCCGTCGTGCCGAGCTGCACCACGCCAAGGCCGAGGGCGTCGAGGTTCTGCCGCTCGTCTCCCCGCTCGAGTTTGTCGCTGGCGAGGACGGCTCCGTGTGCGCCGTCAAGGTCCAGAAGATGGAGCTCGGCGAGCCCGACGAGTCCGGCCGTCGTCGCCCGGTGCCCATCGAGGGCGCCATCGAGGAGATCCCCTGCGACGTCGCGATCTCGGCTATCGGCACCAACGCCAACCCCTTCGCAAAGAAGATCGGCGGCAAGATGGAGCTCAACAAGTGGGGCTACATCGTTGCCGACGAGGAGACCGGCCAGACCACCGATCCCCGTATCTGGGCCGGCGGCGACATCGTCACCGGTGCCGCTACGGTCATTCTGGCGATGGGCGCCGGCAAGAAGGCCGCCGCTTCCATCACCAAGAGCCTGCTGGGCGAGTAATCACCCTCAGCGCTAGCCATCAAACGGCAAAGTCCCCGTCGAGCACACGCCCGGCGGGGACTTTTTCTATGCCGACCGCCCCACCACCACAAAGGGGACAGGCACCTTTGTGGTGGTTTTGGACTCGGCCGACCGGTTTGTCTCGATCTGTAACAGGTAAGCCCCGTTGAGCCCCGTAGTTGTTACAGATCGAGACATTATGTCGGCGCTTCGCCCGTTCATCTTGATCTATAACAGTAAGAGGCCAAATCTCCCGCTGCGTGTTACAGATCGAGACGTTAGGCTGACGGCCGAACGGTTCATCTAAATCTGTAACAGTTAGAGCCTTTTTCGCTGGCTTGGTGTTACAGATCGAGATTTTGCAAAAGCCGAGGATAGGCACTGCCGCCAAGGCCTTCCCCTCGGCCTAAAACAAAAACCACCACAAAGGTGCCTGTCCCCCTTGTGGTGGTTTTGATTGGTTAGCCTTCGAGTTGGGCCACCTTGTAGCGGTAGGCTGCGGCGATGACGTCCTTGCAGCCTTCGCGGCCCAGCTTGGCGCGGTTGACGACGATGTCCTTGCCGCTCGTCATCTTCCACTTTCCGGCACTGTAGCGCTTATAGAACGCCTCGCGCGCCTTCTGCTGCTGCTTGACCAGCTTGGCGCCCTTCTTTTTGTTAAGGCCACGCTTCTTGCGCACGATCTCGACGCGGTCCTCAAAGGGAGCGGTCACCAACACGGCAATGTGGTTGGGATTGTTACGCAACAGGTAATCGGACAGGCGGCCTTCGATAATGCAGCTCTCGGTCTCGCCCAGATCCAAAATCACCTGGCTCATCTTTTGGAACAACTTGTCCGAGTACGAGCGCGCATCGTAGCGGTCGGGCAGAAACGCCATGTTCTCCACAGCCAGGCGCTCGTCATAGGCGGCCATCTTATCGAGCGATTCGCCCGCGCGCAGCGACGCACGCACCAGCAGCTCGTTATCGTACAGCGGAATCCCCAGCTCATCGGCGAGGATACGGCCAATCTCGTGGCCCTCGGCACCGAAGTCGCGCGCGATGGTAATGACCACGGGGCTCTTCTTGTTCTCCAGATCGCTCATCGCGATTCCTTTCTAACAAATGAGAAATAGGCGATTCCTGATTCCCATTTTGTCACTTACGACCGTCCTGGTTTCCCAAGTGCGGCAGATTGCCCCGAAAGAGGAGCGCCGCGTACTAAATGTACGCAAGCGACGATTGAGGGGCAAGGTGCCGTGCTTGGGGAAGCAGGACTATGCGGCTACGATACGGCGTTGATATGCCCTCACCAGCAGCGAGATACCAAAGTTGAGCACAAAGTACATCGCAAATACCAGGCCGTAGAGCATAAGCACCTGCGAGAGGTCGATCGCATGGGCCATCACGACGTTTGCCGTGTACATGAGCTCGGCCACGTTAATGCCCGAAAGATACGAGCTGTCCTTAATGACGGTCGTGCACTGGCTAAACAGCGCCGGAATAATCGTCTTAAACGTCTGCGGCAGAATGATGTAGCGCATGGTGGCAAAGAAGCCGAAGCCCTGGCTCTGCGCTGCCTCAAACTGGCCGCGCGGAATCGAGTTGAGACCGCCGCGCACAATCTCGGCCATAACAGCGCTGGTAAACAGCGTGAAGGCGATGGTCGAAATCACAATGTCCAAACCCTGCACCGTAAAGTAGATAAACAGGATCCACAGCAGGTTCGGCGTGCAACGGAACAGCTCGATATAGGCGCTCACCAAAATACGGAATGGGCGGGGCGCATAGCTTTTAACGAGCGCCAGCACCGTGCCAAAGATGAGCGAGAAAAAAATCGACAGCGCCGAGATCTCGATTGTCTTAACAAAGCCGCCCCAAATGTAGAGCAGGTTGGTCGCGTTGAAGATTTCCATGCGCTAGGCCTCCTCTACGTTGTCGAGCCCCAGCTCGGCCAGGCTCACGCCGCGCGGACGCTCCTTGGAGCGGCGCTCGAGCCACTGCACCAGCATGGCGAGCGGAAAGCAGATGATGAAGTACATAAGGCAGCAGACGATGTATCCCTGCAGGTAACCGTACAGACTCACAAAGTTGTCGGAACGGTACATAAGGTCGCCGCCGGCCACAAGCGCCAGCACCGACGTGTTCTTGACCAGGTTGAGCGCCTGGTTACACAGCGGCGGCAGAATGATCTTGAATGTCTGGGGCAGCACGATGTACCAGTAGGCCTGCGCACGGGTGAAGCCCTGGCTCTGGGCCGCCTCCATCTGACCGCGCGGAACCGCCTCGATACCAGTGCGGATGACCTCCGAAATGTAGGCAGCGTGATACAGGCCCACGCCCAAGAAGCCCAGCATGAACGGCGCGATACGCACCGGCTGATCGGCACCAGTTATGGCCTGCAAAAACTGCGGACCGGCCATGTACATAAAGAGCACCTGCACGGGCAACGGGGTGTTCTGGTAAAACTCCACGTACACGCGGCTTATGGCGCGCAGCACGCGCGAACGAGTGGTAGAGAACACGCCCAGCAGCGTGCCCAGCACCAGCGACAGCAGCAGACCGGCAACGACCACCTGCAGTGTCACGCCAAAGCCCTCCCAGAAGGGCCCCATGTTTTGAAATGTCGTCGACCAGCGGTCGGCGTCAAATAATCCTTCGAGCATTTGATTCCTTCCTTGGACGATGCGCCTATACAAGACCCCAGGTCTTGACCTCTTGGTCGAGCCAGCCGTCGGCCAGGCGATCGCAAATCACCTGGTCGACCACGGCCGAAAGGTCGCAGCCCTTCTTGGTCGCCACGCCGTAGCCCTGCTCGCCAAACTTGACCTCGGGCTGCAACAGCTCAACGGTCTCGTTCATGTAACCGGCCAGCGTGGAGCGGTCCATGGCAAAGACGTCGATATTGCCGGCATCGAGCGAGCTCTTGATGATGGGATAGCCGCTAAAGGCCCTAAACTCGGGCTTGCAGCTAAAGCCATTGTCCTTAATCATCTGCTCGATCAGGCCCTGCGTGGTAGCACCCTGGCTCACGCCAATGACCTTGCCGTCCAGGTCCTCAATCGAGGTAAAGCCCGAACGCTTCTTGACCATGAGTCCCACGTAGTCGGTGCGGTACGGCGTCGAGAAATCCCAGCTCTTCTTGCGCTCGTCGGTGATGGTGTAGGTCGCCGCGACCACGTCAAGCTGGCCGTTATCGATCAGCGGGCCGCGCGTCTTGGGCGTTACGTCGGTAAACTCGACAAGCTCCTGGGCACGGGCCTCCTTGTAGCTCACGCCAAAGACGGCAGCGGCGATTTGGTAGCACAAATCGACTTCCATGCCCTCAAAGCGGTCCTTGGCGGTGTCGTAATAACCGTAGCCGGGAACGTCCTTCTTAACGCCGGCATTCAGATGGCCGCGCGACTTGATGGCCGCAAGCTTGGACCCCTTGTCGGAGTCCTCGCCGCTGGTGGAGTTGCCGCAACCGGTAAGCGCGGTCCCCGTCAGCGCAAGCATGCCGGCGCCCGCCAGCTGCAAAAAGTGACGGCGCGACATGGCCGCCCTCGTCATATCCGTCATGTCCATCACCGCGCCTAGTGCAGAATCTTGGACAGGAACTCGCGGCAACGCGGGTTCTCGGGGTTATCGAAGAAGTGCTCGGGCGTGCCCTCCTCCAGGATGCGGCCGTCCTCCATAAAGATGACGCGGTCGGCCACCTGGCGCGCAAAGCCCATCTCGTGCGTCACGCAGATCATGGTGATGTCCTCCTGCGCGAGCTCGATCATAACGTCCAGAACCTCCTGGACCATCTCGGGGTCGAGCGCCGAGGTCGGCTCGTCAAACAGGATGATGGGCTGCTTGGTGCACAGGGCACGGGCGATGGCGATGCGCTGCTGCTGACCGCCCGAGAGATTCTGCGGATACTCGCCGGCCTTATGCGCCATGCCAACGCGCTTGAGAGCGGCGATGGCGATCTCGGTCGCCTCCTCCTTGCTCTTCTTTTGCAGCTTGATGGGCGCGAGCGTCAGGTTGCCGAGCACCGTCATGTTGGGATACAGGTTGAACTGCTGAAACACCATGGAACTATACTTGCGAGCCATCTCCAGGTGATTCTTTTTGGTGAGCGGCGTACCGTCGATGACGACCTCGCCCGACGTGGGCTCCTCCAGATAATCGACGCAACGGATGAGCGTCGATTTACCCGAGCCGGAAGGCCCGATCATTACGAGCTTCTCGCCGCGTTTGACGGTGAGGTTGATATCTTTGAGCACATGCAGGTCGCCAAAGTACTTGTTGAGATGCTTGATCTCGATCATGTCTGCCATGAATGTCCCTTCCCTGCGTTTACACGAGTTGAACTATTGTACGGAAAGAA